>VFKD01000722.1 GCA_009885735.1 bacterium | reverse complement strand
CCGTCGGTGTAGAGTTGCGCGGACATCTGGCAGCCCTGGACACTTGCTACAAGTGTACCGCCACACTATGCAGGTTAGGAATGGCTGGGCGCGGATGATTCACGACACGCATGCCGTCGTACGGACACTGCTTGCCGCCTCTAGGCCGCATGAACACGATAGTCTAGCCGTCAAGGTAGTAACGCACGCTAGTAAGCACTATGTCCGGTCGATAGTGAAGTTTAATCCTCAGCAGCCAGCCGGAGGCATTGTGCAGGAAGTGGTGCCACCACTTTGCCGGTACAAACTCCGGCAGCACCACGGTGATGATGTCGTCGTCACGCACAGTTTCCGCGGCGTCCAAGTAGGCCATGAGTGGGGCAACAAGGGACCTGTAGGGCGAGTCCAGCACGATGAGCGGCATGTCTCCGCCATGGAGCTCCCATGCCTCCCGAAGCCGACCGTGATGCGAGCGGTCGAACGAGATGTGTACAGCCAGCGCGTCAGGCGAGATGGACCGCGCGTAATTGATCGCAGTCACAATCCCTCGGTGGATGCGTGTAGGAACCAGGACGATGACCGTGTGCCTGATTGGGTGGTTGGTCTCCGTTGGCATGACGGCAAGCTGGGCATCCGTAACTTTGTAGTGCTTTGAGATAGAGACGAAGAGCCAGATGACGACGGCCATAAGCATTAGAGCCATCCAAGCGCCCTCATAAAGTGTGAACCATCTGCCAGCAAAGAGCGGAGGATCGTAAACTATGAACTTGCTCACCGTCACCACAATGAGCACAACGAGGGTCACTATACATCCAAGTCCGTTAACCATAATGCCAGGCCACGGGCGAGGGCTCGTCCGCAGTCCCCGTACCACCATTCCCGCCTGAGCGAGCGTAAAGGCAATGAAGACTCCCACTGTATACAGCGGCAGCAGCGCGTGCGCTTCGCCGTGGAACGCGATAAGAAAGCCGATTGCCACCAGGCCAAGGAATATGATGCCGTTGTTGTACGCAAGTCTGTCGCCCAAGGTAGCAAGTTGACGAGGCAGATAGCCGTCCTCCGCCAGAACAGACCCGAGCCGAGGAAATCCCGCGAACGCAGTGTTGGCAGCAAGGAACAAAATGAGCGCGGTAAAAAGCTGTACAGCGTAGTACATGATGCCGCCGGGCATGGCTGTGCCGAACGAGGCTTTCGCTATCTGCGATATGACAGTCTCTGTCTCGCTTGGGCCGATGTTGAAGCCCACCGCCAGATAAGACACTCCAATAAACATGAATGCCAGAAATCCGCCCAGGATAGCGAGGGTAAGGACAGCATTCCTTGCCTCCGGCTTCTTGAATGCCGTGACGCCGTCGCTAACCGCCTCGATGCCCGTTAGAGCCGCGCACCCGGAGGCAAACCCCCGGAGCAGAATGATCCAGTCTACGCTTTTGGGATCGGACGGGATTAATGGTGTAGCTATCTGCTCGAGTGGCGTACCTGCCGTACGCAGGCGAATGACCCCGACGATAATAAGTGTGATGATGACTGCGATAAAGCCATATGACGGCCCGGCGAACGCAACGCCGGACTCCTTGGTTCCCCTTAGATTCACCATCATAATCAGAAGTACAGCCAGCACGCACACTATCACCTTGGACGGCTTTAGCACATCGATCGATATACCCAACGTTCCCAGTGCGGAGAACGACTGCGCTACGCAGTCTGCAATGCTTACTGCGACGGTTAGGACGTAGTCTACAAGGAGCGCGGAGGCAGCCACGAGCCCCATGGAAAGCCCGAGGTTCTCTCTTGCTACCGCATAGGAGCCACCGCCGCGAGGATAGGCGTAGATGACTTGTCGATATGAGACAACAACCATCAGAATGAGAGCAACTATCGCGATGCTGATTGGAAGTGCGACACGCCACTGCTCAGGATGAATTGAAAGCAGCCTGAGCTGGCGCAGGATGGTCTCGCTCGCGTACGACACGGATGAGAGGGCGTCGGCGGCAAAGATTGGCAGCGCCAACAGAATGGGCAGGCGAGCCTCATGGGCAAACTCGGTTCGAACGGGGTTGCCAAGAAGTAACCTCCGCAGGTGGAACTTCAAGCGCGCTGAGCCCTTTGGGGAGGTTGATGAGGCAGCAAACTATCGCACGCCATGGATCGCAAAGAAGGTGTCTTTCACAGATTCGATGGTGTCATCCGCGAACCGGTTCGCGGTCTCAAGGTCGGACTTGTGGGTCTGTGGTGCGTCGGTGTCGTGCAGTGTCGGCATCTGCGTACGCAGCGCAAAGTGCGCGGGTGTGTCATTAGGCAGAGACGCGCCCGCCAGCATTGCGTACGCCAACGTCCACATTCTTGGAACCGTAGAGGGATTGTACCCGCCGCCGCCAAGCGCGACGATGGGAACTCCTAGGTTCGCGACATCTTCGACGGCACAGAGCCAGCCCTTCGTGGTGAGGCATACCCTTGCGAGAGGGTCGAGCCAGTGCGCGTCCGTTCCAAGCTGGAGGCAGATCGCCTCGGGTTTGAACGCCCGCAGCAGCGGAAGTGAGCACTCCGTCCACGCTCGGAGCCATACCTCGTCGGTAGAATAGGGCCACACTGGAATGTTCACGCTATAGCCAACGCCGGCGCCGGTCCCGCGGTCATAGACATAACCAGTTCCTGGGAAGAGCGTCTGCCCCGTTTCGTGGATCGAGATGGTGAGTACCGTTGGATCGCTGTAGAACAGTTCCTGCACGCCATCTCCGTGGTGTACGTCTATGTCGACGTATGCCACTCGCGCGTATGTCTGCCGCAGGCGGTTGATTGCCACCGCGCAGTCGTTGAGAGTGCAGAAGCCTGCGGCCCGACCGTGGTGAGCATGGTGCAGGCCTCCGGAAATGTTGAACGCGATGGGCGATCGGCATGTCGCGACGTCATCCGCCGCCATCCAAGAAGCGCCGGTGTAGAGCAGCGATGCCTCCCACATGCCGGGGAACACTGGGTTGTCTCCGGAGCCAAAGCCATAGCGGTGCGGGTCCTTAACGCGCTTGCCTTCGCTGAGCGCCTGAACAGCCTGCAGGAAGTCGGTGCTGTGAATAGCTTCCAGAGCCTCTGCCGGGCAATCTTTCGGCTCTCGCACCGAATCGGCGCCGAACGCGCCATAGCTCGCAAGCAGCTCATAGGTGTTGCGAAGCCGTGAGGGCTGAAGGGGATGGTTTGGTCCCAAGTTGTACTGGAGGAACCTATCCGAGTAGTAGAAGGCAGGCCTATCCATGTTATTCTCATTACTGGCCGCTGCAGGAGCCGTGCCACCACTACGATTAGTGTTAGCGTGTGATTGTTCCTGCCGGCACGATGGGAGACTGCACGTCGGTCCGCTGGGCAGAGTGCCGGGTGATCGAGTATTGGCCCAAGGCGCCGTCGAGTCGAATCTGATCCACGAACAGCAGCCTTGGCGGCACGGTGCGGGAGAAGCTCAGCACTTCGGCGGTGAACGGCACACCTCCAGACACATCAAGGTAGCGGGCTCCGGCCGCACCCGTCGTGCCCGCGTTGCAGACCGCCGTTGCGTCTTTAAACTCAACGCTTGCGGAGTGGGTGTGGCCGCACACAATTACTCTGGCAACACCCACTAGGCCCTGCGCTTGCTTGGAGTTGTGGACTGCCACGATGTCAGGCTTCCGTTCCTCTTCGTTGAAGCGGTTCGTGAGGCTCTCGGATGCCGACTTCAGGTCTGCGGGAGAGGTGTTCACATCGCCTTCGCCCTCTCGGAGCGCGCTAGGATCGGGCGCGCCGAGAACTCTCACGCCCGCCACCTCGACCACCTGTCCGTCCAGAACAATTGCAGAGCGATACGAACGAACGGCCGAAACCGTTGCCTTGCTGTCGTGATTGCCTGCCACGAACAGGTAGGGGACGTCCAGAGTGCCCAGCCCTGCTGACAACCTGGTTTCGAGCGGCGTTCCAAAGTCCGTGAGGTCGCCGGTGTCGATAACCGCGTCCACTTTCAGAGAGCGGGTGAGCTCGCGCACGAACTCAACGGCAGCGGAGTTGTTGTGGATGTCAGAGATGTGCAGAATGTTGACGGTATTCGCGTCGGACGCGAGACCCGGAACGGAACTGATGCGTCCGTAGAGTACGCTGAGGTTAGACGCGACAGTCGTAAGGCGCTTCGAAAGCGTGTCTGCCTGCTCGAATGCGTTCTTGGCGAGGCCGATGATCCATCTCGCCTGCCGAAGTGAGCCCGTGTAGGAGGGAGCGTCGAACGCGCGAGCGTCGAACTTTGCGACGACCGCCCAGATAAGCAGCCCTGTTGCCGCGGAGCCCACCACCGCGCCGCCAAGCATCCGTCTGGCCCGAATTGGCCGCAGGATGAGAGTACCGAGGAGGCCACCCAAAGCGCCGAGAAGAATCTGCGTGATTGCGAAGCTCTGCAGCGCTACATGGGATCGCCGGGTGACGTCGCGCTCCAGAGCGTCTCGCGAGCCTGGGGACTTCAGCATCTCCTTGAGGCGATCAAAGTCTACGCCGTCGAGAGTTACCGCAAGGGCAACCGGCAACCGGTGCGTTCGCGCGCGCACGGTCCCCAACGGCGGAAACCGCAGCTCCGTGACGCCACGGGAGTCGTAGCTCATTCCCACACTTACCTGAAGCGCCTCCCACTTGAAGCGCCTCACTCCCAGGATGCCAACGGCTGCCGCCGAACAGGCGAGGATTGACGCGACAAGAAGCGCAGTGGACAACGCGCCGCGAACCATTCTGGAGCGGCGGCCACGCGGCGGCTCGGCTGAGGCTAGCGAGGCTTCTAGGCTTGTGGTGTTGCTGTCCATCTGTGCGCGAAGTATAGCGTACGAGTGAAAGAAGGTCAAACTGATGCGATGGAACCGCTTTGCGCATGCAGCCCTCTGTACCATGTGTATTGGAAGTGTCGGGCAATCATCGAAGGGCGCATCCGACGAGTTCGCATATTCTCAGTTCCTCGTCGTACCCGTGAGGGTACATTTAGCGCGGACTGCCACCGGTACGGCCGTAGGCACAACCCTAACCGCAAAGGATATTCAGCGGATATTCGGCAAGGTCAACCGAGTCTGGTCGGCGGCAGGAGTGGCGTTCTGGATTGAGTCTATTGTGGAGGAGACGCCTGCCCTGCTGCCACAGGACGCCTCTGCGGCACTGCCAGTAGGTCCAAACCTGCTGGCGTTGCGACAGCCGCTCAACCTCGCGGACGGCATGATCCACGTCTACTACGTCGGGAGGCTGGTTCCCAATGGCGTCTTCATGGCGCGCGACGGCATCTTTGTGATGCAAGGGGCGCGGCTTCGTGAGGCGGAGGGGGGCCTAGATGAGCCCCTGCCGCGAGTGACCTCCCATGAACTGGGCCACGCCCTTTCGCTGCCTCACAGGCAACACAATACTAACCTGATGGCGAGCGGAACTACCGGTACGCTGCTCAATTCGGCAGAGGTATCCCAAGTGCGCGATGCGGCAGGAAAACTGGCCTGGATCATCTCTCCAGCTGCACTCCTGACTCGCATGGGCGATCCTCGCAATGGCTCGTTCTTATCTCGACACCTTTTACTTGCTGCAATCCCAGGCACATCTCCGCTAAAGGACGCGGCCATTGTTGAGGTTGGAAAAGCGATGGCCGCAGCCCGACGCGTGCGTTAGCACGTCAGTCCCATGGATACCCGCCCGCCTCGCAGCACCGTTTCGCCAATTGGCGCCTGAGCCCGATGACGTCTGGGCTTTCGCGCGAGAAGAAGAGCGCGACCACTAGTCGCTGTACCGCCGAATCGATCGGCTTGGTCTGCGCCACGCGCGTCATCACCGTGTGCGCGCCAATATGTGCGGAAGCCAGGACCTGGTCTGCAACAATGTCTGCCGCGATCGATGCAATCTCAAGGATGTCCGGCTTTACCCTTCTTGCCGCCATGCGGGCCATGCGCAGGGCAGCGCTCTCCACCACGAAGGCCGCGATGACGATGTCCGCGATGCAGGCAACGACTTCCTGCTCGTCCGGGAGTCGCTGGCCGTAGGCGGACGAGGCGATGTGCAGGAGAACGAGGGCGGCTGTCTTGAGCCGATTCCAGGGAGTCCCTGCCTCTGAGTCCGGCGCAAAGTCGGCATCGGTGAGTGCAAGCGCGCGCTTCGTGGCATCGCCTAGGTCGATTCGTCCACTGCTGCCGCGCCGAATCAGCGTGTTGATGAGGTTGAGGCGCACCACTTCGTTCGCGCCTTCGCCAATTCGCAGCAGCCTTTGATCTCGCCACGCCCGCGCCGGCGGAAACTCCTCGGTGTAGCCATACCCGCCGTGAATCTGAATGCTTTCGTCCGCCGATTCGCTGTAGAGCTCTGAACCGAACACCTTCACGATGCCGCACTCTGGCGAATACTCCTCGGCAGCTGCGTGATAGGCCGCAGGCGCATCTGTGCTAGTGGGGTCAATGGAGCTGAACCGTTCGTCCAGCATTCCCGCGAGCCGATAGACTGCGCTCTCCAGAACGAATGTGCGTGCCGCGATCTCTGCAATCTTGTGCTGAATCTGACCGAACTCGGCAATGGGGCGGCCAAACTGCTTGCGCTGCTTAGCATACTCAACGTCTTGCCTCAGCAGCGCTTTCAGACCGCCTACCGCGCCCGCTTCGAGCTTGAATCGGCCTAGGTTGAGCGTGCAGAAGGCCGCGTAGTGCCCCGTGCCTTCAGCGCCAAGACGATTGTCTACGGGAACTCCGACATTGTCGAACATCACTCGCCGAGTGGAGGTGCCCTTCATTCCGAGCTTGTGCTCTTCGGGGCCAAGCGACAGTCCCGGAGTTCCTCGCTCGACGAGAAACGCAGTGAATCGCGAGCCGTCCACCTTCGCGAAAACCGTGAATAGATCCGCGAAGGCCGCGTTTGTGATCCACATCTTGGTTCCATTGAGCACGTACGTTTCACCGTCCGGGTCCAGAACTGCCTTGGTCTGAGCCGAGAGTGCGTCGGAGCCCGAGTCCGGCTCACTCAGGCAGAACGACCCCAGCCATTCGCCGCTTGCGAGCTTTGGCAGGTACTTCAACTTCTGCTCGTGGCTGCCAAAGAGCAGCAGGGGCATTACGGCAATTACTGAGTGAGCCTCGTGGGTTAGCGCAAACGACTGCTGAGGATTCAGCTTCTCGGCGAGCAGTGCGCCGGTGGGTACATCGAGCCCAAGGCCGCCGTACTCGACCGGAACATCCGCAGCCAGTAGGCCCAGCTCTCCCGCTTGACGCATTAGGCATGCCATTAGGTCGGTGTCGTGCTGTTCAATCTGTGCTGTCTTCGGCAGGACCTCGCGCGCAAGGAACTCCTCGGCTGTTCGAGCCATCATCCGCGATTCTGCGGTGAAATCCTCTGGGGTGAACACCCGGTCGGGGTGTGAGTCTCCCAGCAGAAAGGCGCCGCCCTCTGCATGCGTCAACGGAATCATCGGGGTAGCTCTCCTCGTGCGAGGCTCGAATGTGTCCGCGCCTCACTGCTGTGATTGCTGCTACTGACCTGCCACGTCATTGTTTGGATCAACTGCTCTGAGAAGTATCTCCGCAACATCCAGCACCTGCGGGGCTTCAGTGCCGGCAAGGGAGGTCACGCTGTCGGTCACCATCACTTTGCAAAACGGGCACCCAACCGCCACAACGCTTGTCTGTTTCTCGAGAAGCTGATGAGCGCGAATGAGACCTGGGCGCTGCGTCGGCGCGTCCTCCATCCACATTCGTCCGCCTCCCGCGCCACAGCAGAACGTATTCTTGCCG
The DNA here is from genome assembly GCA_009885735.1 of bacterium. Taxonomy (GTDB): domain Bacteria; phylum Armatimonadota; class Chthonomonadetes; order Chthonomonadales; family CAJBBX01; genus VFKD01. Next base: position 5,870 of record VFKD01000722.1, on the reverse strand, counting down.
TGAAGGTCCGGCTCGACAATAGGTGTGCCAACCGATGCCCCCAGTAGTGCCCGTGGCGCCTCAATCTGGCCGTTCACTCGGGCAAGAAAGCACGGGTCATGATATGTTACAGTGTCGGCCAGCGCTGACTTTACCTTCAGTCGGCCTGCCTCAACGAGGTCGTTAAGAAACACGCTGTGGTGCTTGACCTCGAAGTCTCCGCCAAACTGCGGATACTCGTTCTGAAGCGTATGGAGACAGTGCGGACACTGCGTCACAATCTTGCGCGGCCCTAGTTTTCCGAGCTCCGCGATGTTGGCTTCCGCCATCTGCATGAAGAGGAACTCGTCGCCAATCCGGCGGGCAGGGTCGCCGCTGCACCGCTCGCGTGGACCCAGAATGGAGAACTTGACTCCTGCCATGGTCATCAACTGGGCTGTGGCCCGAACCGCCGCCTGGGCGGAGGGCTCGAATGCGCCCGCACACCCTACCCAGAATAGCACGTCACACTGGTCGTCCTTCGACGCAAGCGGGATGGCGAGCCCCTTCGTCCAGTCTCCTCGCTGCGAAGCAGGCATGCCCCAGGGATTATCGCGCGAGGCCAGTTGGCGCAGGGCTGCGGCGCCCGTGCCAGCCAGCCTGCCTGTGCCCACTCTGTACCGGCGGATTCCGTCAATCAGGTCCACATGCCGGATGGCAGCGGGGCAGGCGTCCACGCAGGCATGGCAGTTCGTGCATGCCCAGAGCGCCTCGTCGCTCACGATGTCTGTTGCGCTCTCAGCGCCCGCTGGCATGTCCCGCAGGCCCATCACGACAGCCTTGGGGTCGAGCGGCTTCCCGGCTGCGTTGGCAGGGCAAACTGCCGTACATCGGCCGCACTCCATACAGGCGTCCAGGCTCATGAGCGTCCAACGGTCGAGATCACCCACCGACGATAGGCCTATGCGGCCCGTAGCCTCCACCTCTTCAACCGAAACAGATTCGAGCGCTCCCATCCGTCGCGCAGGCTGCGTGGCTATCGCAAGCGGCGCGAGGAGTATATGCATGCGCCTACCATGGGGAAGGACGGCGATGAGGGACAGCACTAGAACGCCGTGGAGCCACCAGATGGATTGGTACGAGGCGACCGAGACGCCGGTCAGCGACTGTGCAAAGATTCCTCCCACTGGGGAATAGGCTGCGAATGGTCGTCTGGCAGGATCAGCCGCAATTCCCGCTCCCTCAAGCAGAAAGCCAGTCAGTGTCGCACTAAGCAGAAGCAGCAGGAAACCGGTGTCGAAAGGCGAGTGCCCAACTACACTCGGGCGAAAGAGGGTCCGTCGCGCCAACACATACGCAGTGCCGAGAGCGAGCGCGGCGCCGAACAGATCCAGCGTCGCCTTGGTGAGCAGGTAGAACCCGCCTCGGTAGAGCCAGCCAGCCCCGAGAACGATACCGCCGTAGTGCTCTGCCGCTACAATGCATGTGCCTGTGAAGAGCGCAAGCATCCCGTAAAAGATCGCCGCATGCGCAGCGCCGACGGCCCTCCGTCGGCGTATCCGCGAATGCCCGAGTCCCTGCGACGCGACTTGGGCGAGCCGCTCCCTAAGCGGCGCCATGGGCGCGGACGGACGGCCGAGCCGCCAGCGCTTGGCACGCACGAACAGTGGCCGCACGGCGATCCCAACACTCAATGCGGCCAACAGGTAGAAGAGAACCTGCTGGGCAGGGGAGATGTGCAGAAAGATTGTTCGCGTTGGCATGGCTGATGGCTACGAGAGGAGCGAGATTAGCTCGGGAATCGCGGTGTGCAGGTCGGCTACCAGTCCAAAGTCGGCCACAGAGAAGATGGGGGCTTCCGGGTCTGTGTTGATCGCCACAATCACCTTAGAGTCCTTCATCCCAGCCAGGTGCTGAATGCTGCCTGAGATGCCGGCCGCAATGTAGAGCGCGGGCGCCACCACCTTGCCGGTCTGTCCCACCTGTAGATCGTTAGCGGCGATACCGGAATCGACCGCTGCTCGCGTTGCTCCAGTCGCGCCATGGAGGCAGTCCGCCAAGCCTCCGATAAGCCTCTCATACGTCTCCGAATCTCGCAGCGGCCTCCCGCCCGATACCACAACGTTTGCATTACTGAGATCGGGTCGCTTGCTCTCCACATGTGATGCGCCTACCCACTCTGTGCCGGCAGTGATTCCGTCGAGCCCTGAGTCAATACGCCGCACCGGACTATTTCCCGACGGCACACGCTCCCTGCGGAAGGCGGAGGCTCGGACCGTGCAGGCATACCTGGTAGATGTCACCTCGACCTTGGCAATTAGTTTGCCCGCACATACGGGCCGCCGGAACATCGGCGCGGGCCCGGTGGCATCCACCGCGATTACATCCGAGATCATGGGGATGTCCAGAAGGGCGCATGCGCGCGGTAGGACATCCCGTCCAAAGGAGCTGCAATCCGCCGCGAGAATGTTGTAGCCCTCGGCGATCACCAGCGTACGGATCGCTTCTGCTGCCGCATCGGCGGTTAGGCGGGCGAACTGTTCGTCTGCCATTACCAGCACTTCCATCGCGCCTAGAGAGCAAAGATCGGCCATGCTCTCGGCGCTCGGCTCCGAACCCACATAGCAGATGCTAAAGCCTGAATCCCAGTTAATGCAGAGGTCCGCCGCGAACGTTGCCAGGGAGGCTTGCGCACCCAGACCCGCGCCCGCTGAGTCGACGAGACACAGCAGTTTGCTCACTGCACCGCCTCGCGAATCTTAGCGGCCAGCGATGCTGCGTCGGGAAGCATCACTCCCGGCGCCCGTGACGGAGGTAGTTCGTATCCCACGGTCCGAACGCCACAATCCGGCACGCCACCGAGGTCGTCCACGGCTACATTCGCCATCGGTTTGTTTCGCGCGCGAATGATGGCTGGGAGGGCCACATAGCGCGGCTCGGCAAGTCGGAGGTCCGCCGTGACTACCGCAGGAAGCCGCACCTGCAGGGTCTCACGGCCCGTATCGACCTCTCGTTCAACCACGGCAGTGGTGTGATTGTCGCTAATCGTAATCGTGGAGGCAAACGTGGCCTGGGGCCAGCCGAGCCTGCCAGCGAGCATCTGGCCGGTTTGATTCTGATCGCCATCAATCGCCTGCTTGCCCATGAGGATGAGGTCCGGCTGCTCAGTCGCCACGACCGCCGCGAGCAGGTGGGCTGTCTGGATCGGCTCAAGAGACCGATTGCAACAAACGTGGATGGCTCTATCCGCGCCCATGGCGAGGCATGCGCGGAGCTGATCTGCCGCTTCCTCGGGACCGATGCTTACCACAACAATCTCAGCATCAAGGCCTGCCTCGCGCTGCCGAACGGCCTCTTCGAGCGCGATCTCGTCAAATGGATTGACTATCCACTTGCAGCCATCTAGGTCGATCTGCGCGTCGGCGGTCAGTCTTACCAGACTGTTTGGGTCCGGCGTGCGCTTGATAGGAACCAGGATTCTCACGCTTTGGCCTGTTCAACCTGCGAGCGAACTCGTTCTAGGAGAGTCTTCGTTGCCTTAATTCCATCCGCTTCACTCAGGATGCTGCCTTCATACTCGATGCCCATATACCCGTGGTAGCCAGCGGCTAGAACAATTCGAACCATCTTAGAATAGTCGGTATGAATCTCATTCCCCGCTGCATCGAAGTCGTTTGACTTAGCGCTCACCGCCTTCGCGTACGGCATCATCTCCCCAACGCCTTTGTAGCGATCGTACTCTTTGCCGTCTCCAAGGTGGAAGTTGCCGAAGTCCGGTAGAGTTCCACACCGAGGGTGGTTCACCTTGCGCATGACCTCTGCCAGCCAGGCTCCGTTAGAGCTTAGGCCGCCGTGATTCTCGACGATAACATTCAACTTCTGCTTTGTGGCATATTCTGTAAGCCTGTGCAGGCCGTCCGCCGCACGCTCCACCTGCTCGGCGTACGTGCCATCGCTAGCCGCATTGACGCGGATGGAGTGGCACCCCAGGGTTTTGGCGGCGTCCACCCACTTGTAGTGGTTCTCGACCGCCTTCATGCGCTTCTCCACAGCGGAGTCTCCAAGGTTGCCCTCGCCATCGCACATAATGAGGAGTATCTTGACGCCCTCATCCGCCGCCCGCGTCTTGAGCTGCCTGAGGTAGCCTTTGTCTTCGGCCTTGTCCTTGAAGAACTGGTTCACATACTCGACCGCCTCGATGCCATACTCGTGCTTCGCAATGTGCGCGAACTCGAGGTGGTCCATCTTGCCGGCAAAGAGAGCCTTGTGATGGCTCCACTCAGCCAGAGAGATTCGAAAGAGGGGATCCTTTGGTCGTGGGGCCGACCCGCCCTGCTCAGACATGGCTGCGGCTGCTGCAAGAGTGAGTCCGGAACTCAAGACTTGGCGTCGAGATAGGGGAGTATTCATGTCGATGGCATTTCCTTGTGGTGCGCGCATTCATTCGGCTGATCTCCGGCGCAAGTGGCACACCCTGGGTTTATGGTGACATTGGCTTCGTCGCCAGACCCGTTCGTTCCTGCAATTGCCTCTTACTTGCAAACATCACTTCGCCTACCGTCTCGCTGGGTCCACCATAATAGTCTTCTCTCGCTGGTAGGTGACCGCTCCGGGCTTTGCGCCGCGCGGCTTGCGAACGAACTTTGCCAGAGTGTAGTCGACCGCCACCACCGACGAGTGCTTCGCCGCGGAGTGCTGCGCGGCAACCACAGCTGCCTGCATTAGGACGTCAGGCGGAAGTTGGAGTCCCTTGCTGGGCGCACGCACCAGCACATGCGCGCTTGCCGCTGAACGAACGTGCAGCCATGTCTCGTGTGGAGCAGCAACGCGGGTCGTGAGGTAGTCGTTCGCCTCGCTGTTCTCGCCATAGAGAATCTGCCATCCGGTCGGCAGCGGCACCACGCGAATCTTCTTTCCTCCGAACCTCGATTGAGTTGTGGGAGCTTGGCCGGCGGCTTGGGTTCCGGCCTGCCCAGCACTCTCCTGGCGTGAGCCTACCTCCTCGGACAGCTCGCGAATTCGGTTAGGATTGTCTTCCGCCTCCAGCTCCGCGTGCGCCCTCGCGAGGCGTTCGCGGTCGACCAGGGCCTGGTCCAGCCTCGCTCGCGTTCGGGGCAAGGCTGCCTTGGCATGTTTGTAGCGGGCGAAGTGCTTCTCCGCATTCTCGGATACCGAGAGATTTGAGTCAAGTGCGACCGTTCTCACTTCCTCCGGCAAATCTTGAAATCCGTATAGCTCTGCCGTGTCTGCACCTTCCCCGATTTGAGATGCGTGCCCAAGCAGGAGTTGACCAATCTCCTTGCTCGTGAGCGCATTCTCCTCGTGAACTATCGCCTCGCTGATTTCAGCCGCTCTATGAATCGCTTTCTGCAGCGCCTTGCCGATCAATCCAAGAGCGTGATGACGAGCGTGCTCTGTCTCCTCCGTGACGATTCTCACGGAATAGGCGGATTCGAGCGCCTCGGAGAATAGGGATTGCTCTTGTTGGCTGGCCGCTCCTTCTTGAACCGTCGGGAGTGGATAGGCGCCCTTCGCTCCGGACTCAAGCGTAAGGAGGACCGGCTGCCAATCGCCGCGCCTAGCCGCCCCGAAGACCGACTCCCATGCGTCGGTGGGCGAACTAGACTCTTCGCGCGCTCGCAGCTCAGCAACGAGAAACGGCGACATGCCTTCAAATTGTGCGCCGATCTCGTGTAGGCTTGTGGGAGTGACGAGAAATGGGCTCACGCGGCCAGCCTGCTCGGGCGGAGCGTTGTACTTCACTCCCGGCAGCGTCTGGCGCAGGCGGTTGAGCCGGCTGCCGATGCGCTTGCATGAGTCGAGGGTCCTTCCGTCCGTGTCCACGAGCACAAGATTGCTGTGCTTACCCATCAGCTCTGCAATGAGGCGAACTGGTCCAGTGTGGGCAGACT
>VFKD01000335.1 GCA_009885735.1 bacterium | reverse complement strand
TCCCATCCCAGCCCAAGAGCTCCGGCTCGCCGCATTCGAGTGTCTGAACTTGCCAGCAGCCCCTTCAGGGCGGCATTCGCTCGGTCAGAGCCAATTCCAGCAAGGGCCGCAGCGATGCGCTCGGCCTTCCCGTGCGAGGCTCCAGCGAGGGCAGAGAGAAGGGCATCCACACAAACTTGCCCTTTGCGTGCAAGAGCCGCTGTCGCGCCAAGCTGCACCTTCGTATCGTAGTCCGATAGGAGGCTTATCAAGGTGGAGATGCTTGATGTGGACGAGATGCGTCCTAGCCCAACAGTTGCCTGCGCTCGTGCTTCGTTGTCGTTGTCGCCGTTCTTCACTGCCGAAGTGAGATAGGGCTCGCACTCCGGCGCCGCAATCTGGGCGAGGGCAACTATTGCGACACGCCGAACCTGGGCCGAGTCGGTTGTCATCCTGCGAGACAGCTCGGGGATCGACGCTCTGTCCGCCAGTTTGCCGAGTGCGACCACGGCAGCCACACGAACCTTCTCATCCGTCTCATCCAGTAGGGCTGTGAGTGCAGGCAGGGCCTGACTTGAAATCGGTCCAAGCCGGCTGAACACCTCCGCGCCGGAGGCGCGCCCTGGGTCGTCCTTGAGGATGATCTTTATCACCTTTGGCACAATCTCGGACTGTGCCTGGCGGCTCCTCGCCTGAACCGCGAGGCCCGCAGCCGCAAAGTCTGCGCCAGGTGCAAGTAGCCGCAAGAGCCGAGTGGCCTCGACCGAGGACGGCTGCGCCATCACCTGGAGGGCCTTGACGGAGCCGGCGCGAACGTGCGGGTCGCCGTCCTTGAGACCGTTTGCGACAAACTGGAGCGCCTCGGCGGATCTGCATCCAACGGAGACCACTCCCACAAGTACGCGGTCTCTAACGGGCCTCTCGGGGTCCTTGAGAAACGCGACGGCCTGTTTAGCGGCAAGTGGATCGCCCCAGTCCTCGAGCGCGAGAACGATTCGCGCGCGGATGTCGGCCTTCTCGGCGGAAATCGAGTCCAGGAACTGTTCGCGCCCTACAAGCTCCTTCGCTGACGCGGCCCTCGCGGGCTGGGAGGTCCCAGTGAGCGCGACCACTAGGGAGCGCATGTGAAGGCTATGGCGAACACCGCCCCCAATGATGAGCGCCACCACGCCAAGCCCAATTGCCCAATTAAGATTGCGGCCCCTCATGATCTTCATCCTATCGAAAAACGGCCCTAAAGAGCGCTCCGGAGGCAAGCATGGCAAGCACCGCAACTCCCACAATCCAGCCCTTCCACCACTTGCCAGAAGCAGCCTGACAGAACCACGCTCCGGCAAGCGGCAATCCAAGTCCGACGATGGGAGGCCAGAAGATAGGGTCGCCGCTGGTCCGTGCTCCAGCGAGCGAGGCGCCGAGCACGGCAAACATTGTGAGCGCGAGAACTCCGGCCGCAGCCCGCTCGGCACCGCCGAGGCGCGCAGCGCTTGCTATTCGAACGACCATAGCAGCCAGCAGGCCGGAGGTGAGAGCCGCCGCGGGGATAAGCGCGCGTGCGCCAGGAAGGTGAGCGCCAAACGAAGCAATACACGCGGGAAGCAGGGTCACCACGGTCAGCGGTACAAACCAGGCGGAGACGCTCGCGAAGGTGGGCCGAGAAGGCTCCACCCACACCGCCACCGGAATCTCGACCTCGCCCGCTGCAGTCTTGAAGCGCACCGAATCCGTGAAAGCTCCCGTCTGCCACACTCGCTCCGTGCGCAGAGTCAGCCGAACCTTCTCGCTCTTGCGCGTCACCAGCTTTGGATGCACATCGAGCCACTCTGGAGCGTGGAGGAGCTCGCCGGTCTGCTTTCCCTTGAATCCCACGGCCTTGAGCCGCACCCAATAGCCCCGCTCGTCTCCCTTGGGGAGCGAGCCGAAATCTACTCCGCTTGGCATCGCCCGGATCGACGCCAACGCTCCGCGTGCGGCGGGCTTGGCTAACTCAGCCCTGTTTGCATCGGGCTTCGCCTTCTCGGCATGGGTCTGCGTGCCATCGTCGGCCTTTGATGTTTCTGGTGGCCGAATGAGCTGCGGAACGGCCGATTGAACCACCGCGAGTCCATTGTGCGCCGTAACCTCCGACATCGGCCCAACCGGAACCGGCAGGCAGAACTGAGTTCGCAGCAGACTCAGCGCATCGCGAAACGCAGCCGCTGAGGGAAATCGGTCTTGCTTGTCGTGCGCGAGAGCGCTTGCCAGTATTCCCTCTAGCGGCGTCAGCAACGGAGAATACTCCGGATTCCGGCCCAATTCAGTCTCAGCGAGCGGTATGTGCGGCTGTTCTGCAAGCGCGCGACGCCATGCAAATGGATCTCTGGTCTTCTCCACCACGAATGGCCGCGCGCCGGTGAGCATCTCATAGAGCGTCACTCCCACAGCCCATATGTCGCCACGGTGGTCCGACTGGCGGTCCTCTGCGAAGTCCTCGGGAGCCATATAGGCATAGGTGCCGGCACCGCCGGCATACGAGTTCGTGGAGAGAATCTGCGCTAGGCCGAAGTCGACCAGCTTCACTTCGCCCTGGCGGCTCACCAAGATGTTGGCCGGCTTAATGTCTCTGTGAACGGTGTGCATCGAGTGCGCGTATTCGAGCGCGTCGAGCGTCTGAATAGCGATATCTATCGCGCGGGCGAGATCGAGCCGCTGCTCCTGCCGAAGTATCTGCTGAAGGTTGGAGCCCTTCACATACTCCATGTCCATCACCACGTGCCCGTCGAGCTTGTCCACTCCATTGACTCGCACGATGTTGGTGTGCCGAAGCCGGTCCAGCACCCGCGCCTCCTCGAGGAACCGATCGATGTCGGCTGCATGAATATCGATCTCCTTGAGGGCGACCTGTTTCTTGAGCAGCGTGTCCCAGGCAAGGTAGACAATGCCGGACATGCCATGGCCCAGCACATCGACCCGCTCATATTTGCCCAGCTTACCCAGGGCCACGTGGCGCCTCCGATAACGGCGCGGTTTGAGGCGCGAGCTTAGCCCGCATGACCCCAATGTGACCCGCTGTGATGACAAAGACGTCGTAGTCCTTGCCCACTGCAACGGCGCTCGGCGTTGGGAGCCTCCCTGCCCCCAACACGGCGACTCGCGTTCCGGCAGGAGAGTACTTTAGGATGGCCTTCTGGGCAGCCGACACTGCATAGAGGTAGCCCTGGGGATCCGTACACCATGCGGCGGATTCGGCGCCAGCCGGAGCCTGAATGCCGGTTGGCAGCACTGTGACCGCGCCAGTGGTCGCCGACACGCGCACGGCCTTGCCGTCCGAACGAACCGCATAGAGACCGCTCTGGTGATCCGCCACAAGCGGCGCGGAGCGCACCTTCACTGAAGTCAGCATCACGGGGTTAGCATACACGAAGTCGCGGGAGTCTGGTGGTTTCTGCGGCAGAACCGGCATGTAAATAACGCGTGGTGGTATGCGGCGCAGAAACGGGGCTTTTGATGTGAAGCGATAGTTGCCCGCAACGACGAATGCCAGAAGACCGGTCACCACCACAAGCAGTGCAGCAAGAACCATAGCCAAGATGGGGCGACGGGAAGGCAGCGGCGTCGGAGACCTACGCACGGTCGGCTCGGGGTCCGGCTCCTCGGCAAGCTGAATGTCGGACGGCTCGTAGGCTCCATACCTCACCACCACAGCGGAGATGTTGTCGGTACCGCCGGCGGCATTTGCTGCGACAACGAGCTGCGCAGCCGCGTCCTGAGCCGTCGATGCCCGCCCGAGGGTTCGAGCGATATCGCTTCTGGAGAGCATGTTCGTGAGGCCGTCGCTGCAGAGAAGAAGAGTGTCACCCTCCAGCAGATCGACTCGCTCAATGTCCGGCTCAACCGTAGATGCAATGCCGACAGCTCGCGTGATCACGTTCTTGTAGCGGCTCGACATCGCCTCGGAGGGACGCATCTCCCCTGCCCGCACATATTCCTGCACGAGCGAGTGATCCTCGGTAATCTGCTCCAGAGCAGCATCTCGCAGAAGGTAGATTCGGCTGTCTCCTACGTTCGCCAATACCGCAACTGAATCAACGATGACCGCTGCTACACAGGTCGTACCCATGCCGCGGACGGTGTGGTCATCCGCGGCGGCTTTGCACACTGCATCGTTGGCTGCGTGAAGCGCTTGGCGAAGCGCCTCGGAGCACCGCACGGCGTCCGGCTTCCCCATTTGAGCAGCCAGCTCTGCCTGTAGGGCGACTGGAAGCGTCTCTACGACGATGCGGCTCGCCGTCTCTCCTCCGGCGTGACCCCCCATACCGTCCGCCACTACGAAGAGTCCATCCAGCTTGCAGCTAAGCTCCTCGGGACCAAGCGCGAGAGCGCGGTCCTGGTTCGTGCGCCTCACGTGGCCTACGTGGCTGTCAACTCCCCATGTTACGCCGTTCATTGCACTTGGCACTGCAAAACCTTATCGCATGTCCCGGCGAATGAGCCAGACCATGTAGACCGCTCCTGCCATGAGCAACCCCAAAAACGCGAAGCGAAGGAGTCCAAGCGCAATGTTCATCGGCCGCCGGAGTTGAACTTCAGTCGTATTCCGCCTAGCGAGATGATTGCGCCGTCGGTCAGCACAACAGACTGCCCCTCGTCGATTGGCCTCCCATCCACCTCAGTAGAGTAGGCGCCGTCCAGCGCCTCTATCGTCGGAGTGGGCTGAAGGTTCACCCGCGCGTGCCGCATGGCGACCGAGCGATCCGCAAGGACGACATGATTTGTGGGCGCTCGTCCAACGAGAGTCTCGTTTGCCAACACAAAGTCATCTACGCTCAGTTCGCCATCCAATAGCACCAGTCTTGGCGGCTCATTGGTGGCGGGTCGTGCAGGCGGCCTCGGCGACGAGGCAGCCCGGAACACGAGTGCTGTAGCTCCAATCCCGATCTCGTCGCCCGCTGCAAGCACCCGGTTTTCTACCCTGTGCCCATTGACCCGCGTGCCGTTCGTCGTTTCGAGGTCGTAGACGGTGAAGTGTCCGGCCGAGT
>VFKD01000378.1 GCA_009885735.1 bacterium | reverse complement strand
CGACCTGAACCTGGTGGAGGCTGCCTGCGCACGACTTGGGCAGCGCCCGCATTGGCAGGCCCTGTCGCGCGGAGGTTCCGATGCAAGCTGTGGAGCGTCGCGGGGTCTTGTCGCGCGGCCCATCACAATTGGGCTGCCCGTAGAGAACTCCCATGGCTGCGAAGTGATGCATCCGGATGCTCCCGCGCAGCTTGCAAGGCTTGCAGCGGAGCTGGTTCGCACCCTCGCATCGTAGCTCGTGAACGTGCGGTACACGCAGTCTGCTCCGCGCGTCCTGAGCCCTCACCCGCACATCCTGAGCCTGCCAATCCGAGCTTCCTGAGCGCGCATCAGCACTATCGATGCGCAGTCGAAGGACCGTTCCGTGGCTCATCATTCCTGCATGTCGTTAGCAGGAACGAAGGACCGTATCGACCGGCGTCTGATTTGGAAAGCACCGATACATGTCGATCCCCAAGGCCAGACCCACGAATGTCCAGAGGCTCGCGATGACGTAGTCACCTAGGATGAGCCCGAGGAAGTACGGCAGCGCCTTACGCAGGCGCTTTACGACCGCATTGAGCCCGCAAACGAGCGCAAGCGAGAAGACGGCGCCGATTGGCAGTGCGGTGCACGTGATCTTTGTGGTGGCTGTGCGAATCTCGGAGTAGGCGATCCACCAGCACATCGCGAAGATGAGAATCATTGAGATGGTCACAGAGCGGGCGGACACACCGTTGCGGACCAGATTCTGGGGGAGCGACATGACGCAGTTTACACTTTCGGCCCAAGGGCGAGCACAGTTCGGCACGGACGGCTATCTGCTAGTCCCTGGTCTATTCGACATGGAGGAGATGGACCTCCTTCGGCGCATCGGCAAGGCAGACCACGCGCTGGCCGCTGAAGCGGATTCCCGTCGAGACGCTTCGGGCGGTACGGTTAAGCTGTCGCTGCGAAACGAGCTTGGCGACGACATCTACAGCGCGATCGTCCGCTGCGAGCGCATTGTAAATACGATGGAGGGCCTACTGGACGACGAGATGTACCACTACCACCACAAGATGAACATGAAAGAGCCCTATACGGGCGGCGCGTGGGAATGGCACCAGGACTATGGATATTGGTACAACAACGGATGCCTCTTTCCAAGCATGGCAAGCTGCTTCATCGCGGTCGACAAGGCCACGAAGGAGAACGGCTGCCTGCAGGTCATTCGCGGTTCGCACCTCATGGGCCGCATTGAGCACGGACGAACCGGAGACCAGACCGGCGCGGACATGGAGCGAGTGACTCACGCGCTCGAACGACTCGAGCTCGTTCATTGCGAGATGGAGCCAGGAGACGGACTGTTCTTCCATGCGAATCTGCTGCACCGGTCCGACCAGAATCGCAGCCCGGACCCGCGCTGGGTGCTTATCTGCTGCTACAACACGCGCGGCAACGATCCCTACAAGGTGTCGCACCACCCCAGCTACTCGCCTCTTGAGAAGTGGCCGGACAGCCGGGTTCTTGACGCTGGACGGGCGCAATTAGCCTCGCTACGCCTCTAGCCGATCAGAAGGTCGCTAGGATCGACGTATAATAAAGAGGGTTATCGAAGGGTGAAGGCTCCAACATTTGCAGAACTTATGAACCATCCAACCGTGATGCGTGCGCTCGAACAGGCCTGGGGCGACTCGCTGCCGTCCGACCCGGCCCACCGGCATGAAGTGGGCGGTTGGATATACATGAATGTTGCAACAGGAGAAATCACAGTGGAACGGGCGCCGAGCGGCACGCAAGCCTTCTTGGACCTAAACAACCCGCCGCACTTGATCGGTTCAATTGTTGTGGGCATATTCCACACCCACCCAAACCCGACTGACGAGGGATGGGAACCAGGTCCCAGTGAAACGGATCGCCGCACCGATGCACTCCACGGCGTTCCCGACCTGATACGTGCCGACAACGGGGTATACGTGTCGGGGCCAGACTGTCGCGAAGGTGGCCTGCAGGGCGGACCTGGATACCCGTGATCGTCTCGTATTGTGGTCTCGAAATAGAAGAGGGGAGGCAGTGATGGCCACGACTGTTGGGACTGCCGATGGAATCAGGCCGCATCTCGCCAGTGACCAAGTGCTCCGGATCGCACGACTAGACGCGGAACATGCTTATCGCGACCTAACGCCGTATCGTATTTCGATTGCACTCGAGCGAGATGGGTGGCATGTCGATTACCAGTTTAAGGATTCAGGCATGAACGGTGGCGGCCCGCGTTACGTGATCGACCCATTCACAGGGGCTATTCTCTCCAAGATCTACGAGCAGTAGGTTTGGTATTATCACCGCTAGACTTGAGACCTAAGGACGGTAGGCTGCAGGGCTGCCGACTCTCCCTAGCCTGCATTAATCATGTTGCCCGTGAGAGCGTATCAGTCTGGCACACCGTCATTCCCGCATGCCGTTAGCGGGAACCCAGACTTGCTGCTCAGGACTCCTGCCGCGTCAGTAGCACTTGTGGACCGCAGACATATTCATGAATAGATCGGGCTAGGACTCCCTGAAGAGTGGTCGCGGGGTCCCTGGTGAGGTTCGGTATTTCTCTAATGTCAATCGGGAGCTTGTACACGAGGAGTGCAGTCAAGCCTTACATGCAGGGCAGCGCGTCAACGGCTGCAGTTCGTCGTGCAGGTCTCGTGGGACGACACCATTCGGATCAGTGGCGCGTGTAGGAGGTGATGAATGAGAATTGGACTTGTTGCGCTGGCGATTGGCGCTGCATCGGCCGCAGTCCTCTTGTGGCTGCCTAGGCAAGCCTCGGACACTCAGGCTCCCGGGCCAACCGATGAGAACTTTGCATCCATGATGGCGTACATTCTGCCGAAGATAGACGAGAACCGTTGGCAGAGCATTCCATGGCAAACCTCGCTGTGGAGCGCGGCGTCACTTGCGAGCCGGGAGGACAAGCCGGTGCTGTTGTGGGCAATGAACGGCCATCCGCTCGCCTGCACCTGAAACAACGGCGTCATAGCCAGACGGTCTGTCTGGTCCAACGCGGCGGTAGTCGAGCTTACCAAGCAGTTTGTTCCCGCCGCAGACGAGGTCTTTCGACTCCAGAAGGGCAGCGATGCCGAGTGCAAACTGTTTCGCAAGTTCTCGGAGCAAGGGCATTACGGGGGAAAGACCTACCCTTCCGACACCCGCCAGGGAATCTACGTGGCCACGCCAAAGGGACAATTTCTTGCCTCCATCAACTCGAACAATCCCGACGAGGTTGCTGATATGCTGTGGCGTGCGCTCGCAGCCTGGTCGGCGCTTCCGAGCGCCGAGCGCATTTCTGTTGGAGCATCAAGCCGAGAGGCGGCGCCAATCGAGCGTGCCGAGCGCTTCTACCCGCAGCACGGGCTGGCCCTTCAGGTCTTCTCTCGTGACCTGCCGCGGGCGCATTCGAGTACGGGGCGGTGGGGTCAGGCATGGAACAACGATTTCGCCTGGATGACGAGGGAAGAGGCGCGAAGCCTCCTGCCGGCGACGATCAAGGTCGGCGAGCGGCAGACCGCTCCGCAGGCGCTGGTGCAGAGGCTCGCATGTCTCAGTCTTGTGGATAATGTGAGGGGTCAAACCGGACCGCTATCAGCGCGGGATGTTCGCCGAGCCAGCCTAACAGCAACTATTACCTCCACGGCCTCAGACATCGCCGACGTCCGGCTCGATGGCGAGACTCATACGGAGGCGGCCGGAAGGTGGTCGATTTCTGGCTACCGCGACCTGAATACTCCGTCGGACCAGGAGCGTGGTATCCAGACCCGTATCTTGGGCAAGGCGAAGTTCGACCTGAAGTCCGAACGGTTCGTGGAGTTCGAGATGCTGGCTCTGGGAGAGCGCTGGGGAGCGACACAGTATAACGGTCGGTCGGACGACCTGGCACCCGCTCCGATTGGCTTCGCATTCCGCCTAGCTTCGGGCGCCGCTGCCGAGCGCGTCGCACCGGCTCACTTCTTGAGGTACGGATGGAAGTGATACGTGACGGAGATCAGAGTGTTCGCACGCACCTGGCTCAACTCTTGCCGGACAAGCGTTTTGGGATGATGCTCGCAGACGAATGGCGATAAGAGGAGAACGACTTCGCTTACTGGACTATCCCAATACGGGCGGCCTTGGCTACGGTCCTTGGAACTCATGTGCAGACCGAACTGGAAATTATACCGGATGTACGTCGAGGCGGTCTTGCGGGCGGCCAACAGCAGGCTTGGAGGTAATCAAGTCGTTCTTTGAGATTAAAGTGCATGGGGAGGCCGCCATCCTCTGATTCGTGGCGACTCTCCCAGGCCGTGTCAAAGGTTTCACCTTCAACGGAGAACAAAATGTCAATCATAATTGGGGGAGTACCGACGCGGTAGAAGGTGCCTTCCTCTGTGAAGTTCTGTGGTGTGAGTCCTGCAAGCGGCGCGCCGAACCCTGCCAGTGCCCTGAAGACCCTCTCTGCGTTGTCCGTGTCTGATTTCACCCATATATCCAGATCCTTGGTGTACCTGGGCTCCGCGTACTCCATGACGGCGTACCCACCAATGATCAAGTACTTAACGTGATTGTCGTTGAAAGCTCTCAACAGATCGTTGAAATCTGAGTTCACCTGTGCGTTCTTTGCGCTTGAGGTAGTACACCACGAGCTGCCAGCCGGCTTCCAGGCGAGCCGAGGTGGTTTGCGCCTGCCAAAACGCAATATTGAACTCGCGATTCATCTCCTTGATTTTGCCTACCTGCCACATGACAAGGGGAGCTTCGTCACTGCCCGGAGTCTCGTTCCCAGAACATGCACTGCCTGGTGATACGGTCGTCGCGTCTGGTATCAAGCTTCAACCTCCCGTCAGTCGGTTAGCTATTATAGCACGACGTGATCACTGTATGTCTAAACAGCGAGATACAGCACCAAGGACAAGCTGACACTCCAACCCTATTTTGGCAGCGCTCGTGCCGCAATCTTCACCGGCACGGCGATTGTCGCCGCGCCGCCCGCAGCCACCTTTACGGGGACCACCACCTTGACCTGCTTGAAGTAGCACAGGCCCTCATTGCCGCTGTTGCAGTAGTTGATGGTCATGTCTACTGTAATAGTCGCCTGACCGGGCTTAAGGGTCACAGGAATGTTGATGATTGCGGCGCCCTTGGTGACGGCGGTCGTCGGCGCAGCCACTACTCCGGGCACGTCGCTAGACGCTGAGAGGCTGAATGGAGCATTCGGGTTGAACTTGGTACCAGCGGGAAGCTCAATTCTAACCTCCAGCGCGGTAGCAGTGGGCGCGACCGTCTGCAGAGAAAGAGTTAGCTTGTTGCCCACGAACTCGGGCATGCTCTGCACCGCCAGTTTTTCAATGCCTGTGAGCTTGATGGTCGAAATCGCTTTGGTTGCAGGATCATAAACACGAAGTACATGGTTGTTCGTGTCTGCAATGTAGAGCTTGTCACCGACCCAATACAGCCCGTTGGGTTCATTCAACGTCGCCAAAAGGGCAGGTCCGTCCGTCATCCCTCTCTTGCCGGTCCCGACCTCCGTGGTGAGAGTCCGCGTCTTCGGATCGATGCGTTTAATCTTGTGGTTATAGGTGTCTGCCACATAGATCAGGCCGCCGCGTTCTGCCACCGCCACCGGATGCTGCAGCCGCGCCTCGGGGTACTTGCCGTCCACGTCGCCGAAGTCAAAGAGTCCTGTGCCGATGATGGTTTCCACCGAGCCTGTGCCGCCGAGGTCGGCAGTTCGAACCGCGCTCACCTCTGTGTCTGCAAAGAAGAGCTTCTTGCCGTCGGTAGCTAGGCCGCTGGGCTGTGCAAGCTGCGCGCTGGCAAGCGGACCGTCGGTGATGTTCTCTCCGGCGTTGCCCGCGTAGGGGCCCACGACCTTGGACGAGACATTGTATGACCAGAGCTGATGTGTTCCCGCCATTGCGATGTAGAGCGTTGGTCCCAACTTCAGCACGTCCCACGGGCTCTTGAGAGCCGTTGTGGCGCCCGGACCCTCCCGCGGGGGATAGATCTCCGACTGCTTACCGGTCCCAGCAATGGTCGTCACCTTCTTCGCGCCGAGGTCTACCCTGCGAATGGCATTGTTCTCTGTATCCGCTATGTAGAGTGCATTCTCCGTGGCGTCAAACCAGACTCCCTGGGGCCGGAAGAACTGAGCCGTGGTGAAGTCTCCATCCTTGAGGCCAATTCCGCCCTGGCCGATGACCTCTTTGATCTCGCCCGTTAGTGAGGAGATCACAATCCGGTTGTGATTGGTGTCCGAGAAGAAGAGCCGGCCCGATGCGGCGTCGCCGACAATTTTGGAGGGGTAGGAGAGGACCGACTTCGGCCTGCCCTCCTTCTCGAGCACGAAGCGAATGGGCTTGCGATTTAAGCCCTTCTTCGCGTCGAACTCGCGCACCACGTCGCCGATTGCCTTGTCGAAGACATCGTAGATTCCCTCGCCGCTCTGGCCACCTACTACGTTTCCCGAAGGATCGATGAGAACCACCGTGGGCCACGCACTCACTCCAAACGCATTCCAGTACGCGAAGTCTCGGTCATTCAGCACAGGATGCTCGAGATCGTGCTTAAGGATGGCCTCGCGGATGTTGTCTGTCTCTTTCTCGCCCAAAAACTTGGCCGAGTGCACTCCCACCACCACCAGCTCCTTGGAGTACTTCGCCTCCAGTCGCTTCAGGTCGGGGATAATGTGCAGGCAGTTCACTCACCCAAAGGTCCAAAAGTCGAGGACCACCACCTTGCCCCGCAGGTCCTTCAGCGTGAGCGGCTTGTCGGTATTGAGCCATTGTGCGTTGGCAGGGAAGTCCGGCGCCTTTTGGCGTGGCTTGGTCTGGCCGGTCAATGGAGCAGGTTCCGGCCCGGGTTTTGGCAGCGCGCCAACCGCATTGCCTTTGCAGCCCATCACTCCTAGGGCGGCGGAGAACAGTAGGGCAGCCGCTGTAGCCGCACGAATGTTGTGCATTATGGGTTAGCTCCTTGGGGATGGGCGCGCAGGCGCCCACAGTGAATAACGCGAAACCTACGCGGGAAGTTCCCGTCCGCGGGTTCTGGAGGCGCGTGTAGGACGAGCATACCGCTGCTCGAGCAGGTCCTCGTCCTGAAACTCGAACTCTGCCTCACCAATGGTGACGGTGTCGCCCTCTTTCGCGCCGATCTCGCGCAGCCGTGTGTAGACGCCGGCCCGCTCGAGCGAAAGCTGCAGCCGAGTGACGCCATGCTCATTGTTTAGGTCCGTCATCGCCACCATCCGCGTGAAGCCCTTGCCGTTCAATCTAAACTGGTCGTCTCCGGTTCGCTCAACGTTCCATCTGCGCGGATCGTCGTCGGGCGAAGGAGTGATCAAGACCGCCTGTTCTGTTTGGGCGAGCTTCTCCAGGCGGATTCGCTCCGACTGGATGACCTCCCAGACCGCCCAAAGCAGCTCCTTGACGCCCTGCTTGGTGGCTGCGGAGATGCGGAACACTCGACGACCGTCGGCCTCAAGTTCCAATTGGAGGTCGTCTACCGCTGCAATGTCTTGTGCAATGTCCATCTTGTTGAGCGCGACGATCTGCGGCGCGTCTGCAAGCTCGGGGCTATATGCGGCAAGCTCGAGGTTGATAATGCGGTAGTCCTCAATGGGCTCTCTGCCGGAGAGCCCAGAGACATCCAGCATGTGAACAAGGACTCGCGTGCGTTCCACATGGCGCAGAAACTGAATTCCGAGGCCAACGCCCTCGTGCGCGCCTTCAATCAGGCCAGGGAGGTCCGCCATGACGTACGACGTTCCTGGTTCGACCGCCACCACGCCAAGGTTCGGAACGAGGGTGGTAAACGGGTAGTCCGCGACCTTCGGGCGAGCCGCGCTCACGGCGGCAAGGAGGGTGGATTTGCCCACGCTAGGGTAGCCGAGCAGCCCAACGTCGGCCAGCAGCTTGAGCTCCAGCCGCAGCTTCTTCGCGACACCTGGCTCGCCGTTCTCAGCATACCGAGGGGCTTGGCGGACCGAAGTCGCAAACTGTGCGTTGCCCCTGCCGCCCACACCGCCCTTTGCTATGACGAACTTGTCCTCGTCCGCGGTAAGGTCGGCGAGCAGTTCGCCGCTGTCGGCATCGTAAACCATTGTTCCGTTCGGCACTTTCAGAACGAGGTCTGCACCGTTTTTGCCGTGCATGTCCTTGGTGCGGCCGTCGCCCCCCCGTTGAGCCTTGTAGTGGCGCTTGTAGCGAAAGTCCAGCAGGGTGCTCAGGTGCGAATTGACAACCAGCCGCACGCTGCCTCCGCGCCCGCCGTCCCCGCCGCTGGGCCCGCCGTGGGGAACGTACTTCTCGGTACGGAACGTGACGGCGCCGTTGCCGCCGCCTCCTGATTCAACGTCGATTTCAACCTGGTCTACAAACATCAGACCGTCCTCTCATACTCTACGCATGCAATGGCAAGGGCCCGACGGCGTCTCCGCTCGTCGGGCCCGAGGTGCTTCTCGCGTACTTATCAGCCTTCTGTGGGCTCGACCGGGTCCGCCGTCTTGCGCGCCCTGGTCTTC
Organism: bacterium; assembly: GCA_009885735.1. Classification (GTDB taxonomy): domain Bacteria; phylum Armatimonadota; class Chthonomonadetes; order Chthonomonadales; family CAJBBX01; genus VFKD01. Next base: position 2,641 of record VFKD01000378.1, on the reverse strand, counting down.
TTTGGTGCAGCCTCAGGCTCGGCAACCGCGACTGAACCAACGGCAACTGGGGCGACTTCGACAGCAAGGGGCGCTTCGGCGAGTGCCGGATAGACACTCACTCGACGCTTGGCCTTTGGGCCTTCGAATGCCACAACTCCGTCCACCAACGAAAACAGCGTGTGGTCTCGTCCTAGCCCCACATTTTTGCCCGGCTTGAACGGGGTGCCGCGCTGCCGAACCAGGATGGCTCCGCACCGCACCGTATGCCCCCCGAACTCCTTGACTCCCAACATCTTCGGCTTGCTGTCGCGCCCATTGCGCGAGCTCCCAACGCCCTTCTTATGGGCCATAGCTTCTCTCCCTGGCTTGCGGCTGGCTAAGCCTCGATCTTAGTAACCCGCAGGCGGGTGTGCCACTGCCGATGGCCATAGTGGCGTTGAATGGTCTTGGTGGGCTTATAGGTGAATCCGTTGACCTTGCGGCCCTTCGAGGTCTCGACCACTGTTGCAGTGACGCTCGCCCCGGTAACCGTGGGCGAGCCAACACGAACGCTGCCGCCATCCGATATCAAGAGCACTTCGGACAACTCGATGGTAGACCCGGGCTCGGCCTCTATCTTCTCCACGTCGAAGACTGAATTCTGCATGACCTTGTACTGCTTTCCGCCCGTCTTAACAATGGCGTACACTCAATATCCTCCGCGCAGCTCCGCGATCAGCGCCGCAGTATCTGCAATACAGACAGCCACAAACCAACGCTCCTCCGCACCGGCTGGAGGAGCGAAATACCCTGTTGAAGTCATTACGTCCGCTATTTTCTACGGGACGATACGCTATTATGGCATCGTCTAGGGGCAATGTCAACCGATAATCGAGGTTCGGAGTGTACTCCTTCCACAGATACGCAGCTTACATACCCCGCCGCACCAAGCGGAAAGTGATCCGCACTCGACGTTGCCGGGGCCAGCGTACTCCACCCACGACATCGGACTTTCGCTTGGCTATTGCGTGTGTCCAGATGTATCGCGCATCACCTTGCAGCACAACCATGCTCCTGCGAGGAAGATGGACCTCGTGCTGGAGCATCTGCTGCGTGCGCGCGAGCGTCATAACGCAGCCAGAGCCCAGCGAGAGCGAAGCTATTGTGTCGCTGAAGCACTCGACGCAATCGACATGAGGAGAGATTCCCTGTCTCGGCAGATATTCGTTCACGATCGCCTGGTCAGGTTCGAATGCGATGCAGCTGCGACCCGCAAGTGACCTTGCGAGCGCCACAAACTCTGGCGGAAGCCGCCCCAGAAACATCTCAGGGGTGACCGTTCGTGAACGGTAATCGTAACGCCAACCGTAGTGCTGAACTCGCCTGGACAGCTCACCGGACCACTCGTGCGCATCAATGAACCGCATCATGTCCGCTTCTTCGGACTCATTGATTGCGTCATGCACCAAGGACAAGCCCGGGACTGTGTCAGCAGCCGAAAGATTTGCGGTTCCGGTCAGAACATCAGCGTTGGCTTCTTCGAGGCCGGGCAGCGATATACTCCCGGACACCAGTGATCGCCTATTCAAAGCGGAGAACCTCCCCAAAGAACTGACCCGTACCCGTCTGATCCCGAATCTACTGTCGGCGTCCCATTGGTCCAACTCGCGAAGCCTCCTTATGTATACATGAGTCTACATTATAGTGAACCCAGATGTGTTTGCCAAGGTGCTTGTGGGACGTATCCCTGTGCGGGAACAGCAATGGTCTCGGACGCGGCCCCGTCTATTTGACAGTCGGGGCAACCACATGTTATGCTCAATCGTGTGGACATCCGTGGAGTACGCTCGGCTAGGCTCTCGGAACTGCATCGACTAACAGCTAGTATAACACTGCAATGGCAACCGTTACCCACTCCGTCGTCATAGAGCCAATGGCCGAGGCCGACATCCACGAGGTCTCGATTATCGAGCACCTCTGCTACAGCGTGCCTTGGCACAAGAGCGCCTATGAGACAGAACTCCACAACCGCTCAGCCTACTATGTGGTTGCCCGCGAGAATCGCGCGGTGGTAGGCTATGGCGGAATGTGGGTAGTGATGGACGAGTGCCACCTCACCACCCTGGCGGTCTTGCCGGACATGCGACGGCGGGGAATTGGTCGGCAGCTGCTCTCGACTCTGCTGCGCGAGAGCATTCGACGAGGCGCATGCAGAGCCACGCTGGAGGTTCGCGAGATGAACACCAGCGCCCAGCGCCTCTACCATGCCTATGGATTTCGCGAGCAGGCAGTCCGTCGCAGCTACTACACCGACAACCAGGAGAACGCGCTGGTCATGTGGGCGGAGGACATCCACTCGCCCGAATACAGCCAGCTTCTGCATGCGCTCCTATTGCCGGTCTACTCAGAGTAGCCATGCTGGTATTGGGCATCGAGACAAGCTGCGATGACACATCCGCCGCCGTAGTTCGAGATGGCGTGGAGGTTCTGTCCAGCGTAGTTTCGAGCCAAACGGCGTTTCACGCGGCTTGGGGCGGGGTGGTGCCGGAGGTGGCGGCGCGCAAGCATGTCGAGCTCATTCTGCCGGCTGTAGACTTGGCCCTGGCGCAGGCAGGTGTCTTGCTGCGCGACATCGAAGGCTTCGCTGTCACCAATCGACCTGGGCTCATCGGCGCGCTGG
>VFKD01000604.1 GCA_009885735.1 bacterium | reverse complement strand
CGTCTGCCGCAGTAGCCGAGACCGAGACCGTGCCAGAGACCGTCGTTACGCCAGCAGGGCTGGTGATGGAGGCCGTCGGCGCCGTGCTGTCTACTCCGGTCGACATCGCCTGGACAACGGCTGCGTACACATTTACCTTGCCGTAGCCGTAGGATGTGTCGAATCCGGCCGTGCCAAGATCTGTAGCAGTCGACTTCACGATGCCCAGCAACTGCGAGTTGGTTAGGTATGGGTTTGCTGCCCAGGTCTCCGCAAACGCACCGCAAGCAACCGGCGAGGCAAACGAAGTTCCGCTGCCGCCGCCATAGCCGCCGCCCCGAGTGGTGCTGACGATATTCTCACCGGGTGCTGCCACGGTAACGTGCGTTCCGTAGGTCGACCAGCTTGTCTTCACGTTGCTGCTGTTGGTGGCGGAAACCACAACCATCTGCGGATTCTGAGCGATGCTGGTGTTTAGGCCGTCATTGCCGGCCGCAACCACCGTCACTCCGCCCTTGGTCCACATATAGCCCGCTGCGCTTTGAATGGAGCTGCTGGCAGCCACGCCCGAGAAGCTGATGTTTGCGATTCTCGCTCCGTTATCCGCCGCCCAAGTGAGGGCGCTCGAGATCGTGGAGTAGTACGCATAACCTGTAGCATCCGCTACGCGGCACGGCATAATCTTGCTGACGAAGCTGACAGATGCTACGCCAGTGGCGTTGTTGCCCCTGGCGCCCACGCATCCGGCCACCATCGTGCCGTGCCCGTGAACGTCCGAGCTGTTGCTGTTGTTGTCGTAGAAATTCCAGCCCGCCACGTAGTTCGGCGTGAGGTCTGGGTGAGTCGGGTCGCAGCCAGTGTCCAGAATGGCCACGATAAGGCTGGGATTGCCAATGGTGATGTCCCAGGCTTGCGGCGCGGAGATATTGCCTAAGTGCCACTGGCTGGGATACGATGGATCGTTCGGAGTGGAGGCGAGCTTCACCCGTCCGTCCACTTCAGCAAACTCGACGTCCGGCATTCCTCTCAGCTTTGCAACTGCTGCGCTCTCGCTGTCCCCTGCGGACAGAAACACTGCATGAACAGGCAAGTTGCCCAGCCTCTGGGCGCCCTTGGCGCGGATGCTGCCCATCAAGCTGTTTGCACGTGCTGTAGAGATGCCCTCTCGAAACTTAACCAGAATTCGTCCCTTTGCAAAGTCCGAGGGTCCGGCCATCGCAGCGGTGGCGAGACCCATCAGCGCGGCAAGCGGTACTGCCCGCATGACATTGCGGGCCAGACTGTTCGGGCGGCGATGCTTCTGCCTCCCAGAACTATCGTAAGAACTCATCGTTTTCTCCTCAATTCGCAGGGTTGCCCCTGGAGCGCGTCGGCGGACGGACCGGTTGCTGACCCGGAGAGTGCGCCTGCACGCTCGACAGACTCAGTCTGTCTCGAAGAGTTGTTCCGTTGAGGGAAGAGGATCGGTCCTGGGAGATGTAGCGGTTTACTGTGACGGCTGCCTCACGCGGAGAAGGGCAAAGGCAGATGAACCACCCGCCGCGCTAGAGACACAGAGGCGCCGAGAACGGCAATGACAAGGAATTGCACTTGCCTTTCCTCTGCGTTCTCGGCGTCCTCTTCGGTTAAATGCCGTTGACGGTCGGTCTCCGGTCCCCGGTCTTCGGTCGTCCCTGCCCTACATCTCGCTCATTGGGCGCACAACGGAGCCGTCCGGCTCGATGAGAGGCCTGTTGTAGAGGTACGGCTGCTCCATCACGGCCTGCTGCGCTTCGGTGAGCTCGCTCACCCAGTCCGGCTGAACCGTCTGGTAGTATCCGCCCGCGTAGTGAACATACTTCGGCGAGTAGCGGTAGAGGAGTGACCGGCGCTCGTGGTCGGCAACCCACGGCCTCGTGCCGTGCGTCGTGGCTTCGTTGAAGATGAGCAGGTCGCCCTTCTTGCACGGGATGTTGTGAACCAGCTCTTGGTCGCTCTGCCAGGTGATAATCTCTCGTGGACACTCATAGTTCGACTTGTGGCTGCCCGGAATGCAGCTAAACCCACCGTCGCCCTCGTTCACATCCGCGAGCTGAAACTGAAACACCACCATTCCGCAGCGCATCTGGCCGCCCTTGAAAACGTAGTAGGCGCCTCCGTGGAACAGGTGTCCAGGACCATGCTGAATGAGCCCTTCTGCGCCCTTTTGCGAGAAGAGAGCGAAGGGAGCGTGGTCCATACGCCAGCCTCGCCCGTGCATCTCGTTGAGCAGGGGTATGGATTTCGGGTGCGTCAGCAGGTCGCGGAACGGCTGGCACCAGGGCTTGTCCCACGTCAGCATTCCGTCGAAGAGGCCGCGCTTGAATCCCGTTAGTGTCTTGCTGTCCATGGTGTTCGAGTTGCCGTCCTCTTTCATCAGGTGGCGGTTTGCATCGAAGGCGGCATTCAGCGCGTCAACTTCCTCTGGCGAGAGGAAGTTCGGCACCACAAGATAGCCGT
>VFKD01000517.1 GCA_009885735.1 bacterium | reverse complement strand
TCTCACTCAGGCGTATCTCGTAGGTCATCAGCGTCTCATTCTTAAGCTCGATTTGGCGGCGAGCAGCCGTTGTTTTCTTTAATTGTAAGGTTCCAAAGTCGCGGGATTGCTGTCCCAACCCAAGTGGCTTACCCGCCGCCTGAGTCTGCTGGTTTCTGTAGGTGTCCAGTTGGTTCAGCCTCGCATTCGCAGTCTTGTCGGTCAGTTTGTCCTTGCTGTAATCAAACTTGCGAGCCTGGCCGCGCTGTTGGTCCTGCGCTACTCCTTGGCTTGGCACAGCGCGACCCAGCACCGCCCGATTGTCCAGTTGCTTTTGCGGTTCAGCCTGGTTCCTGAAGCCTGGGGTTTGGGCAGAACGCTCGCTGCCGCGCTGATTCTTGTCGTTTACGGCGCCGAGGCCATCTGTCCGATTCCGCGCGCCGCCGCTAAAGCCGCTTCCGCCCAAACCGCCGCCTGCACCGCCAGCAGGTCCTGCAGGTGGCGCTGCGGCGCTGGGTGAGCGCAGAGCGAGAGAATTCACGTTGTTGGATACTGCCTCAACCTCAATGGGCCTGCCTAGCGAATTGACCCTGGCAACGAAAGTCCGCTCTGCTTCCGCGGGAAGCTGCACGGTGAGGCTAAGCACCTTGGACTGAACTTTGCCGTCTGGTACAGTAAGTCCATTAGTGCTCATGGTTCCACCCATACGGTCCACGAGTTCCTGCACAGCCATGCGCTTGTTGTCCAGATGGTCCACTTCGATAGCCAGAACATTTTGCTCGACGCGCGACTCGGCATAGAGTACAGCGTTGTCCTGTAGACGCGGAGCAGCGAAACGTGCATCCGGCGTTTTGGCTAAGTCCTGGGATGTCGCTGCACTACGATCCGGTTCTGAAACAGACGGCGCGGTAATGGCGCCGGGTTTGGGCGGCTCTTCGCCTGCTGCAACAGACTCCTTCCGCGGTTGAGAAGCAATGCCGTAGGACAGGTCGCCATCAGGACGAGAGTTCACACCTTCGGTTGCGGATGGAGTACCTGCCAATGGTGTGGCGGCCGCAGGGACGGTGTTTAGCGTGTTCGCCGTACTCGGCACCAGCTCGCGCGCAGAGTTCTTCTTGAGTGGCTCGTTGCGCGCAGACACATCGGTCCCTCGCATGTCAGCAGCTTTTGAAGCGCGAGGCGAGCCGTCCGAAACTTTCTTGAGTGCAGGATCGCCGATGCCGGGGATCACGCCGCTCTTCACGAGGAAGACGCCAAGCAGTGCGCAACCTGCCACCGCGCCTAGCGCCGTAAGGCTAAGGCGGTGAGGACCTCTCCAGGACGTGCTGCGTGACGTCGATACGGTATCTCGAACCGGTGCCGCGGCCAGGATGCGTGCGCGAAGGGCGGCAGAGAGCGGAGGCAGCTCTGCGGTGCGAAGCTCGCGGCTCAGAGACTCAATCTGTGATATCTCGGTGCTGCACTCAGTACAGCGGGACAAGTGCGATCGCACGACCATGCGCCGCATCACGCCAAGCTCACCGTCGATATAGGCCTTTAGGTCGTCTTGTATTGAATTGCAGTCTTTCATCCGACTCTCTCCCCCGCAACCTCTGCCCGGAAGTCGTCCCCCAACACATACCCACCGAGCGACCCACGCAGCCTCTTGAAGGCGTTCGACAGTCGCGATTTCACTGTCCCTACTGGTACATCCAGAACGCCGGCACACTCCTGGTAGGTGAGGCCATGCAGCTCATGCAGCAGAATCACCTCGCGATGCTGCTCCGAGAGGGTGTCGAGCGCCCCGCGTACCTGCCGCGAAAGTTCACTCTGCGCGGCGCATCTCT
>VFKD01000210.1 GCA_009885735.1 bacterium | reverse complement strand
CTGGCAAACGAGATTGAGCGGGTTATTGACCTGTTTGATGCCGGCTGCGACTACGACACCGTGGTGAAGAACCTGCACGACCTGTGGGACGAGGAGCGCGGCCACGACTGGTGCCACACCATCAGCAACGCGATGATCGTCGCGATTGGGCTCCTCTGGGGCGAAGGTGACTTTGCCAAGACCATCTGCCGTGCAGTGCAGCCCTGCTTCGATACCGACTGCAACGGCGCCACCTGCGGCTCGATTCTGGGCATTCTGCATGGCCGCAAGGCGCTGCCGGGCAAGTGGGTGGACATCATTAACGATACGCTGCGAACGGGGGTTGACGGCTATCACGAGGTGAAGCTGAGCGCCATCACGGCGGACAGCCTGAAGGTGATCGAGAGGGTGAGCGCGGCGGGAGGGTAGTGAACCCGGATTTGTACCGTCTCTCGTCCCCGGGCGGTGCCCGAGGCTATGATGTTTTGCCCCTCCGGGGCGGCCGTTCGCGCCGGAGGCGCACCACAACTGTAGCCCATGGCATCGCCGTGGGAGCCTATAGGGTGATTCGGCTGAGCTGCGCATCGGCGTTTCGTCCCCGGGCGTTGCCCGAGGCTATGATGTCATGCCCCTTCGGGGCGGCCGTTCGCGCCGGAGGCGCACCACAACTGGAGCCCATGGCATCGCCGTGGGAGCCTATAGGGTGATTCGGCTGAGCTGCTCACAGGCGTTTCGTCCCCGGGCGTTGCCCGAGGCTATGATGTTTTGCCCCCCCCCGGAGCGACCACGCAGGCACCCAGCCCTAATCCATCTGCGCGGGCCGCAGAAGCTGCTCTACCGGCACGGCCTCGCCGTAACCCGCGGGCCGCAGGAGCGTGTCTGCCGGCGAAGACGGCGATTCTGCTGGTCGAAGGAGCACACTGCGCTGCATATCGGCCTCGGCACGCATTTCGAGGAACGGCAGGCACGCCTCCGCCGCCGCTCTCGCCCTTTCACGGTCGAACTGCGATAAGTGAATCATACGCATGCTCAAGGCGCGGTCGCCTGGCGCAGCGATCCTTGCCACAGCCGGCAGCGCCCTCTTGTCTCCAACTTGCTCAAAACCTCGCAGAATCGCCACGGTAGTCTCTGTGTCCGAAACGTCCAGCAGGCGAATGAGAGCCTCCATGCCCTGCTCGGTAATCAGGTGTGCTTCGCTGGTGCGGATCGACTCCATAATGCTCCTCACCCCTTGCGATGCGACGGTCCGAGTATCGTTGTCGCCGTGAAGGGCTGCAATTGCTAGTGCGCTGAGCGCCCTCGGGTCGCGCGCCCGTGCGAGCGCGGTGGCGGTCTTTGTGCGACTAGTAGCAGCCGCGTCAGCGATGGCGTTTGCCGTGAAGAGGAGGATGAGGGCCACTGGAAGCATGTTGGAGGCGAGTCCCAAGCGCCGTCCAAAGCCAAGTATCGTGAGAGCGGCAAACGCGATGGCTAGTCCGCGAACTAGCTTGCGCATCCTGCGCTTTCTGGCGATGCGTCGGTAGTCCGTCATCTCGCGGTCGAGCGTGGTGCTCCACTCGGCTATGGCGGCGGAATTCTGCTCGTCCCGCTGGCGGCGCACGGTAACCGCGCGGAGGGCGAGCAGGAAGCGTCGGTGGGCGTCCTCTTCCTCCGCCGGCAGGTTTCGCGAGGTACCTTCTGAGTGATTCGTCATAGCGTTGAATAATATACGTTGAAGTTTTGAATTCGGTGTCAGCAGGAATGGCGCAAATCCGCGAAGAACCATCTCCCTGCCGAGCGCGCCCAAAGGGTGCGCCGCAACGACCCGCATAGGGCCCCTGGAGGAGAGAGAGAATGGCGCACCGCAAGCTGAGAGTCGGAATGGTGGGAGGCGGCGGCCCCGGAAACTTCTTTGGAGGCCCGCACCGCACCGCGATCTTGATGGACAACACCGCCGAACTCACCGCCGGCGCCCTGCGGTCCACGAAGGAGGGATCGCTCGCCGAGGCCGAGAGGCTCTTCTTCAAACGTGGCTATGGCGATTTTGCCACTATGATGACGGAGGAGGCGAAGCTCGCCGACAAGATTGACTACGTGACAATCGTCACTCCGAACGACAGTCACTACGCAGCCGCCAAGGCTGCACTCGAGAACGGCATCGGCGTCCTCTGCGAGAAGCCGCTCACGCTCACGCTGGAGGAGTCGCTCGACCTCGTGCGGCTTACCAAGTCTACAGGGCTGCCGTTCATCGTGGCGTACACCTACACGGGCCTCCCGATGGTGATGCTTGCCCGAGAGATGGTGAGTCAGGGCGACATCGGCGAGATTCGCAAGGTCGAGGCCTGGTATCCGCAGGGCTGGCTGGCGGACCGAACCGAGGACTCCGGCCTGCAGCAGGCCACCTGGCGCGTCGACCCCAAGAAGTCCGGAGCATCTGGATGCGGCGGCGACATCGGCACGCACGCCTATGAGTTTGTTCGTTTCGTCGCAGGCTTGTCCGCCACCGAAGTGTCTGCACGGCTCACCACGTTCGTCTCGGGCCGCGTGCTGGACGACGACTTTACCGTGCTCGCCCGCCTCTGCAACGGAGGCACGGCGACTGTCTCGGCTAGCCAGGTGACCGTCGGCGCACTCAACGACGTTGGTTTCAAGGTCATCGGAACCAAGGGCCGCGTGGAGTGGAGCATGACCGACCATCTCAATCTGCAGGTGTACCGTTCGGGTCAGCCGCTGCAGGTATATCGCCTCGGCGGCGATCCTTTGCCGGACAGCATGGCCGGCTACACGCGGCTTCCAGGCGGCCACCCCGAGGGTTTTCACGAGGCGCTTGCGAACCTCCACAAGAGTATCCAAAGGCAGATCCTGGCGAGAGCGGGTGAGGCAACTCCTGCGGCATATCCGCATCCGGGAGTGGTGGACGGCGCGGCGGGGATGGCATTCATAGAAGCGGCCGTCGCGAGCAGTCACGCGAGCGGGGCGTGGACGGCTGTGGCGGGAGTCGATTAGAGGCTAGGTCAACGGCATCCTCACGCGAAGCCGTGAAGCCGCGAAGAACGTCACAGTCAAGGTCTTTAGAACCACAGGGACACGGAGGCAAGGAGAAGGTCAACGGAGTTTGTGCCGCGGTTTGGCCGACCCGCGGCGCATTTCCGAACACGTGCAGCGCTAGTCGAATGCCTCAGATGCGGTGCTACAGACTGTAAGCCTGCATGCCAAATAGACCGGTTCATCGAGGCCAGTGCCGTCGAGTACGGGCGGGGCCAATTCTTGGCCCCGTCTCGTCTTGTGTGCGGATTGACCTACCAAACTCCTACTTTGCCGGAGTTGGCGATGCCACAAATGGATCCCCCTCGCCGGCACTGCCCGCCATTAAGACATTGCCCTCCGGATCGAGCGTGACCTTTGTGGGAACCTTCGGGCTTCGCAGCGAGAGCGTGGTACTGGGACCGTTCAGGTCGACTTCCACGACCATCGCCTCCCCCTCGGCAAACTCGACCCGCACAGGCACGCGCGGCAGCTTGTAGGCCGGCACGGCTTGCACAACTGTGAGCTTAAGCTCGAACTCACTACCCGATGGGCTGTATTCGGCGGCGGTAAGGCGAACTTCGGGCACTCCTGGACGCGAAAGCCACTGGTCCCAGAACCACTTTAGGTCCTTGCCGGTTGTCTTCTGCACAGCTCTGGCGAAGTCCGGCCAGTCCGCCGCCTCGCCCTTCTTCAGGTCGTCGCGGAATCGCTTCATCGACTTGATGGTCGCCCCCGTCCCAAGAATGTCCTCCAGCATCCGCATCACGAGTGAGCCTTTGCCGTATCCCACCGCGCTGTGGCGTCCGTTCAGCGCATCGTGCGCAACGTTGATAGGAATTGCGAAACTCTGCAGCGAACCGCGGCCATAGCTCGATCCACGATGCTGCCCGCTGAGCGCTCGGGCAGGCGGACTCGCTGCGGTCTGTCGGCTGAAGAGTCCGTCGCTGTAGACCGCGAAAGATTCGTTCCAAAGCGTACGGGTGTACGGGTTTGGCACGATGCCTCCCCACCACGTGTGTGCCAGCTCATGCACAACCGCGCCGAAGTTCCCGCCGGCATAGGTAGCAAAAGAGTAGGCCTCCAGGGCTCCAGGAAACGGGCCTAGCGTTTGCACAAGCTCGTAGTGGGAGTAGGGGTAAGGGCCGAAGCTCTTCTCGAAGAACTCCATAGCCTTCTCGAACGTGTCGAGCGCCGAGTTCGATCGGGAATCGTTGGGTTGGAGCATGTAGGTTGAGTATCTTCTGCCTCTGGACTCGCGCGTCAAAATCGTATACTTTCCTGTGTCCAGGCTGAAGAAACAGGTGGGGATCGAGTTGCGAAACTTGAACTCAGTTCCGCCATCCACCGGGGTCGTCCCCTGCGGCTCGCCTTGGCCAACCGCGGTCCAGCCCGTGGGCACTGTTACGGCCACCGAGTGGGTGGCGGGCAGCCTGGCAATGTGCGGATACCAGTAGGAGACCATGACAGACTCGTTCTCCAAGATATAGTCGCCCATTCCGTGCTTGATAACGCCGCCGTATTTCATTCGGAGCTTGAACCTGGCGGGACCCTTTGGGGCGACGAATGCTATGAGCCCTGGCGCAGCGGCGTGTACCAGAGGCTTGTCGTTTAGGAGAACGCTTTCCACCTTCATATCCGCGGAGAGACGCAGAAGGCAGACCGGCTTGTTTCCGGGCAGCCGTTCTATGGTCACCAGGTCTGTTATGGAGCAGGCGCTCTTGGGGGGATCGATGCGAACCTGCAGAGCATGGTCCCGAACCCTGAACCCACGGGTATCCGTCTCCAGAATCTCGTCTCCCAGTCGCAGTCCGTTCGGAGTGCGGATTACGGGGTAGATGCGGTCGCCCGTGCTCTCCACAGGAATGTAGCGGCCAAACACGGCCAGTAGCGTGGATGGCTGTTTGGCACTTCCTGCAAGCGACACCACATTGAACTGCCACGGTTCCGCGCCCCTTCCAGTCGTCCTGAGCCAATCCATGCCGGCTGGCGCGGAGGAGAGCGCGGCGATCTCTGCGATCTTCCGATCTGCCAGGGCGCTGCGCACGGTAGAGACGAGCTGTGAAACGTCCGATGGCAGCCGTACTGCTGATGACGTGGAGCTCTGCGCGACGGCCCAGGGCTGTGTCAGGGAGCAGTACAGGACCGCTGCCAGACAGGTCCAACCGATATTGCGAAGGCGAGTAACCATGATGTGAGGGTGCTCCAAGGGAGTGGCTGAATTCGAAGAGAATGTACGCTCGTTCTTCATTGTCTAGCAGCATTCCTACAGGACCATGGCAGAGACATGCAGAACCTGCGTCTACGGAGGCATTCGAATTGTCTATTGGATCATCCAAGACCCGGGCCGTGGTAGTTCACGGAGTGTGCGACGTTCGCGTGGACGAGATGCCGCTCGCGCCGCTGCGCCGAACCGATGTGAGGGTGCGCACGCACTATTCGGGCATCAGTGTGGGCACCGAGCGCTGGCTCATCACCGGGCAGCGGCCCGATGCGCCTTTCCCAACTATTACCGGCTACCAGAATTGCGGCGTGGTGGAAGAGGTGGGCTCAATGGTGAAGTCCGTGGTGGTCGGCGAGCGCGTCTCCGTGGGCACTACCCGCGTGGTTCCGCCAATCCACCAGGGGTGGGCCGGCCACGTAGAGACAGTAATCGCCGATGCGGGGCTGGTAGTTGGCATTCCAGATGCGGTGAGCTGGGAGTCCGCCGCCCTGGAGAGACTCGCCGCGGTGGGGCTTCGCGGCGCACGGATGGCGAATATCCGCTATGGCGACAATGTGGTTATCATAGGTCAGGGAATGATAGGCCACCTGCTCGGGCAGATATGCCGGAGTTGGGACGCCAACGTGGTGGTAGCCGAGCGGCTCTCGATGCGCCGCGACCTGTCGCGCCAGTGGGTGACGGACGCAGTGCTGGATCCGGAAGAGGTCGACCTCGTCGCGGAGGTCCAGCGGCACTTTCCGGGCGGAGCAGACGTGGTGGTGGAGGCCAGTGGCTTTGCCGAGAACCTGCCAATGTGCCTCGAAATGGTTCGCGAGCAGGGGCGCATCCTGCTTCAGGGCTGGTACCCCGGAGACATTTCGTTCAACTTCCAGCGCGCTCATCACAAGCGCATTACGGTCCACTTTCCGTGCTATCTAGAGGGCGAGGACGTTGTGCTGACGATGATTGAGCGCGAGCAGCTTCACATCGAGCCGCTTATCACGCACATCTTTCCGTCGTACCAGGCGCCGGAGGCGTTTCGGCTCGTCGTTGAGGAGCCGGAGAGCATAATGGGGATGCTCCTGGACTGGAATTAGGCGAAATTAAGGACCATGCGGCTTGGAACGCATGCCGTCAATCTCCGTGCAGGGCTCGTACTGCATAATCCAACGCACTCAAGCACACGCGCAGGCAGGGGAAGACCGTCATTGAGGTCGGCAGCATAGTCGGGAACGAGCGGCCTGGGGAGTACACCTACTTTGTCCGAAACAATGGCGTGGGATTCGACATGCAGTACGCGCAAAAGCTTTTCGGCGTGATCCAAAGGCTGCACCGTGCAGAGGACTACGAAGAAACGGGAGTTGGACTAGCCATCGTACAACGAGTTATCCACCGACACGGCGCTTGTGTCTGGGTGGATGCGGAGCACCACCAAGAGCTCGCTCATCTTTGCTTTGCGAACAACCACCTCAGTTCGGCGAATCTCGCCCGCCTGTCCTGGCTTTGTTATCACGGTAATGCGGTCGTCGGCATCTTTGGTTCGGCCCGCCACCTCAAGGTTGCCTCCCAGCAGCTTTGTTGGTACAAGCACGAGACCGTCGCACCGCAGCACGAATCCACAGCCTCTGCGCAGTCGTTCTACTGCTCCGTCGGACGCTGAGGTCCTCACGTCAATAGCGACGAGCGCATTCTCTGCCGGGCCAACGTGTGGCCCTGCCTTGAACTGAGTCACTGTCGCGTTTGATTGAGCGCGGACTGTCTGACACTGAGCACCGACCAGCGCGCACGCAAGCAGCGGCACTGGACTGCGCCCGTGTCGTATCACCAATGAGTTGATCATGTTAAAGGGACTGATGCGGGGCAAGGCAAGTTACATCAGTGTCGCACTATGGGCGGCCTAATGGCGGATCGCTCTACTGCCCACTATACAGAGTGGCAAGACGTGCCTGCCCGTTCACCAAACCACTTCCTTTGGGTGCCGCATGAACGAGAATGGAGTGCTACGCATGCAGATTCCGGTGCGTGTCCTGATCATTGAGCGCAATCCCACGGATGTCACATCAATGGTTAGTGCACTTCACTCTGCCGGGCTTGACCCAGAGTGGCTGTGCGTAGAAACCGAACTGGACCTTCTTGCCCAGCTAGAATCTGGTCCTGATGTCATCATCGCCGACTATGACGATCTCCACTTCGGCGCCCTCGCCGCGCTTCGCGTGCTGAGCGATCGTGGGCTGGACATTCCTCTCATCGTGGTCTCTGGAGCCCTCTCCGATGGAGAAGCGATCTCCGTTCTGAAACATGGTGCGGCGGACTACCTGCTTAAAGACCGGATGGCTCGGTTGGGATCGGCGGTGATTCTTGCCCTTGAGGCGAAGCGCCGCAGCAGCGAGAAGCGGAGTACGGACAAGCTGCTCATTGAGAACGAACGGCGCTTGCGGCAGACAGTTGAGAGCCTCCGCCTGGGCATGTGGGATTGGAACATCGTTACAGGAGATGTACGCCTCAGCCCGGAATGGATGGACCTGCTAGGGTATTCTCCGGACGAACTACCGCACAAGCTGGAATCATGGGCCAATACGGTGCATCCAGAAGACAAGGACCGAGTGTACGCCGTCCTTGATGCGCACCTGAAGGACCCTCGCAACTTCTACGAGGTGGACTACCGCGCCCTGAAGAAGGCTGGGGAGACTGTCTGGCTGATGACGCGCGGGAGCGTGATCGAGTGGAATAGCGACGGCAAACCCAGCCGGATGATCGGCACAATCCAGGACATCTCCGAGCGCAGAGTTGCGGGCGAGGCGCTGCGCAAGCACCGTGCCGCAATGGAGGGTGCGATTGACGGGATGGCGCTTCTGAATGAGAATCAAGAGTTCACCTACATGAATGTGGCTCACACGGTTCTCTTTGGTTACGACAGTTCGGATGAGCTGATCGGCAAGAGCTGGAAGGTGCTCTATACAGACGAGGAAGTTCTGCGAATTGAGCGTGAGATATTCCCCGATCTACTGCGGAGTGGAACTTGGCAGGGAGAAGCGACCGGTAGAAGGCGCGACGGAATCCTGTTTGACGAGGGCCTTGCCCTCACGTTTATCGAAGGGGGTGGATTGGCCTGCATCTGCCGCGACATCACCGCCCGCAAGCGGGCCGAGGAGGCAATTCGGCAAAGTGAAGAGCGGTTTGCCCTAGCTGTAGAAGGTTCACAGGATGGTGTTTGGGACTGGGACGTCCGATCGGGCGAAGTCTACTTCTCGCCGTGCTGGAAGAGCATGATCGGATACCAGGATGACGAGTTTCAGGGTGACTATCAGGCGTGGGTGGACCATCTGCACCCGGAGGACTCACCTCGTGTTCTTGCGGCCCTGACCGACTACTTCGAAGGCAGAATACCAAACTACGAGGTTGAGTTTCGCTTGCGCCACAAAGATGGCTCGTATCGCTGGATTCTCGCCCGCGGAGTGGCCCTTCGCGAAGCGAGTGGCGCACCCTATCGGATGGCCGGCTCGCACAAAGACATCACTGGCAGTAAGCAGGCAGAACACGCGCTCAATGTGGCGAACCTGGAACTCGTGAACGCTCTTGAACAAGCCCAAGTCATGGCGGAGCGCGCGCGGGCTGCGGACAGCGCTAAGGGCGACTTTCTGGCAACCATGAGCCACGAGATACGCACCCCGATGAACGGCGTTATTGGCATGGCGGAGCTGCTCGCAAGGACGGAGCTCACGCCGGAACAGCAGGACTACGTTCAGACTATTCGGTCCAGCGGCGATTCGTTGATGACGATTATTGACGACATTCTCGACTTCTCGAAGATTGAAGCCGGAAAGCTGAGCGTCAATGAGGCTGAGTTCGACCTGCACGCGATGGCTGCCGAGGTTGCCGATCTGTTTGCTCCAAGGGCCTTCGAAAAGGGTATTGAACTCATTACTGTGTTTGTGCCGAACCTCCCTGTCTTCGTGTTTGGCGACTACGGCAGGATACGCCAAATTCTCTCGAATCTGGTGAGCAACGCCATCAAGTTCACCACTGAAGGCGAAGTGGTTATTGATCTCTCGGGACCACCTGGAATTGAGCCCTTCCGTATTCTGGTGCGCGATACCGGTATCGGCATTCCAGCAGACAGCCAGACCTCGCTCTTTGAGAGCTTTACCCAAGCGGACAGCTCCACAACTCGCAAGCATGGCGGTACGGGTTTGGGGCTTGCCATTTGCAAGCGCCTTGCCGAGCTCATGGGAGGCTGCGTTAACTTCTACAGCGAGGAGGGAATTGGCAGCTCGTTCTGGCTAGAGCTTCCGCTGAGGTTTCGGACCAATGAAAGGCTCGCGACACCGTTCATCCAGCCCGAGTTCTCGCAAGCGATATTGGCATGCGCAAACGAGACCTTGGCGTCATCCCTCGAGAACACGCTGCTCGATGTTGGGTACGAGGCATCGAGAGTCAGGACGCTAGATGAGGCGAATGGCGTTCTCTCGGAGCGTTCGAGCAAGCGACCAGTTCTGATAGTGGACCACACCTTCAATGGTATTACTGGCATTGAGGCAGCCCAACAGATTTCATCCAAGTATCCGTGTGGGCCGATGATTCTTCTACTCACCCAGGGTGATGTACCGGATGCCGAAACTCTGGCGTCCTGCGGCGTCGCTGCCTGTATTGCGAAACCGGTGCGCTCCGCACAACTGATAGACGCCGTTACGTTGGTTATTGCTCCAACCGAACGCGCGGATCGGCGCAGACCTCGAATTTCGGATCCCGATACACCTTCGCAGCTTGGCGTCAGGATCCTGGTAGCGGAGGACAACACGGTCAACCAGAAGGTTATAACGAGGATGCTGGAGCAGATGGGCTGCGACGTCAAGCTAGCGCGCAATGGACTCGAGGCAGTCGAGATCGCTGAGGCGGGTGCGATTGACCTGGTCCTCATGGACGTTCACATGCCGGAGGTGGATGGTTTCCAGGCAACTGCGCGAATTCGAGAACTTAGCGCGCCGGACATCGCTAAGATACCTATAATAATTGCGCTAACTGCTAATGCCATGGACGGCGACCGCGAGCAATGCCTTGAAGCGGGCATGAACGACTACCTCAGCAAGCCTGTGCGCCGAGAGCAGCTGGAGGAGGCCCTGCGTCGGTGGAGCCCGGGCTCGCCTCTACGGGAAACAGGCGAACGGCGCAGACCTGCCGCCTAGCGCCTCGGCTTGGCCTCGATAGCCATTGGGCGAGGAGGAGGCTGCGGAGCTGTGAGTAGAACGAAATCCCCGATACCAAGGTACTTGCCAAGCGGAAGCTCTGGGAACGATTCATCCGGCTTGATGGTGATGACGCAGATGCGCAGGCCCTGGCGAGCGCGGTCTATCCGATCGACCAGCCCGTATCGAAAGTCACTGTGCCCAGCACCATTCATCTGAATGACCGTTGCGCCTGGGTTGGAGTCAAGGGCCCTCACCACCGAGTCTGCCATCGTTGCATCCCACAGCGCTTGCGACTCCTTCATGTTCGCCGCTGACGGCATGGCAGCCATGGGTGGCTGGGCCGCCTTCTGCGCAGGCGGGTTGCGAACGGGTCTCTCTGGCTTTGTTGTGGAAACACCAGGTGCCGCTGCCGCATGGCCGCCGCCAAACAGGTCGTCCAGCATCCGTGCGTAACCAGGCGCCAGATCCATTGAGTAGGGGATCGGCCCCAGATTCGCTCTAGATGCGGCGGACAGGCTGTCAAGCGCGCTGCGTCCCTTGCGGCTCACCAGGTTGACATATCTTCGCGGCGCGTTTGCCGCGACCACCTTGAGCTTGTTTGCCTTGCAATATTCAACCAATGGGGAGTAATCCATCTTGTACGTCGGCCAGGGTCTAGAAGAGAGTAGAAAGTGCGCTTGCGTAATCTGGTCCGCCAGGTATTCGTCCAGCACGTCCTGAACGTCTCGCTCGAAGAATTCGAGTGACAAAACCGTGTTCCGCTTAGCAGAGTGCAGTGCCTTGAGAAGCTCCAGCTCCAGTAAGTGTCCAACCGCATGGTCGTGGTACTCGCCAACTACGACCACGTCCGCCGTCGCCATCGCCTCGGAGACAGCCCTAAGCGTGGATGGCTTGCCGTAGGAGAAGACGCGATAGTCCGTGCCCTCAACCGGTACAGGCTGTGCGTGGCTTGCAGACGCAAGTATGACTGCAAGTGCGATTGTGGCGAAAGCGCGGGTCATGGCAGGTCCTTCTCGATCCGAGTAGTATGAGATGGTTCGTCCAAGCTGACGCTTCAACCTGCTTATCAGTCAACTCGTCGAGGGTAGACTCACGAGTGCGGCCCCTGGGCCGCTGGAACGGAGTGTGGGAAATGGGCTTGGTAGTCGAGGCGTTTAGGGTCGGGCCGATGGACAACGGTTCGTACCTAGTCTATTGCGATGGTACAAAGGAGGCCGCGGTAGTTGACCCCAGTTATGACAGCTTGGTGATACTCGACCGCGTCCGCGAGCTGGGCTTGAATGTGAGGTGGATTCTCAACACTCACGCGCACTTCGATCACGTCGTCGAGAATGCTGCCTTTGTTCGCGAGACTGGCGCCACTCTAGCTATCCATTCCGGCGAGCTGCCGCTCCTTCAGTCACTTGATGTGCAGGCATCAATGTTTGGCGTGGAGGCGCCGGAGTATGTCGAGCCAGGGCACCTACTGTCGTCAGGAGAACAAGTACCTGTTGGAAAGGGCTCCTTGGAGGTCCGCATGACGTCGGGGCACTCGCCTGCAAGCGTCAGCTTCGTTGGCCCGGGATTTGTAATCTGCGGCGACGCCCTGTTCTCGGGCAGCATTGGGCGAACCGACTTCCCAGGCTGCAGCCACGATACTCTGCTCGCATCGATTCGCTCGGAGCTTCTCTCGCTTCCAGATGAGACAGTTGTCTACCCCGGCCACGGTCCGGCGACTACTATCGGGCACGAGCGCACGCGGAATCCCTTTCTGCAGTGAGCCAGATCTCTAGGTCAGGTGCAATCCTGCCGAAAGAGTAGGGACAGTTTGCCACTCTCTGAACACGACAGCCGGAGAACTAACGTGTCTGTTTCCAGCGAAACGACCACACCGCGCGAGCGCGACAAAGCATGGGTTGCGTACGTGGCGCCCATGGCAATCTTCATGGGCATCACGGCCCTGGAGGGCCCGCTCTCTGCGTACTATCCTTATGTCTACGCCGCAAAGGCTGTGGTGGTGGCAGCCGCGCTCATTGCTTGCCGGTCCGCCTGGTCGGACATAAGGTTCAGCGCCTCTGCGACCGGATGGGGAGTGGTGGTCGGCGCGGTTGTCCTTGTAGAGTGGCTCGTAGTAAAGAATCCGGTGGACCTCAATTTGGGCGGCGCGCGCACCGCATACAACCCGTTCATAGAGATCGGCGGGGCCGGTGCAATCGCATTCATTGCAGTGAGACTAGTTGGTCTTGCTGTCATCGTGCCAGTGATGGAGGAGCTGTTCTGGCGCTCCTTCCTCTTGCGGTATGTTACGAAGCCCGCGTGGCGAGACGTGCCGCTCAAGCAGTTCTCTTGGGGAGCCTTTGCCTTCGTGTGCGTTCTCTTCGCCCTGGCCCACCCAGAGTGGATGGCGGCGCTCATCTGCGCGGCTGCCTACGGCCTGCTCTTGCGCAAGACGGGCAGCGTCTATGCGTGCATTGTAGCGCATGCGACCACCAATCTTGGCCTGGGAATCTACGTCCTGACCACAGGCGCGTGGCGGTTCTGGTAGGCGAATTGCGCGAATAGGTCGAACAACGGCTTACCGCGTCACAAAGACCGAGGAGCCGCCATGTTGACCGCCGCCATCGTCCTGCTTGCTTCGCCTGCCCAGCCCGCCTTCACGCACGATACGCTCTGGTATCGTTCGCCGACTACTGAGTATATGAGCGGACTGCCGATCGGCAATGGCCTCATCGCTGCGATGGTGTTGGGCAATCCGTCCGAGGCGCGCATCGCGCTGAACCACACCATGCTCTGGAGAGCAGCAAAGAACAAGCGGGTCAATCCCAAAGTAGCAACAAACTTGCCGGCTATCCGAGAGCTTTTCTTCCAAGGAAGAGCCCTTGAGGCCGGCCAAGCGGCCAATGCCCAGCTCGGCTCGTTTGGCGACATCGGGGTCGATTCCTACCAGCCCGTGGGAGATCTCTACATCAGGCTGACCGGCGTCGAGAAGTACGAAGGATATATCCGCTCGCTGGACCTGGCAACCGGCGTGGTGACCACGCAGTTCCGCGCCAATGGCGCGGATGTGACGCAGCAGGTCTACATCTCGCGGCCCGACAATCTTCTGTACATTCGCCTCACGGCATCTGCCCCGGTTCTTGCAGGCTCGGTCGCGCTCAATCGCAAGACAATCGGCAAGATGGGGCTTGGCATTGGCCGTCGCCCTTATGGAGATTCACTCACCGGTAAGTTCGACGGGGAGGACGTCGAGTTCTCAGCCGCCTGCACGATGCTTGTGGATGGATTGAAGCCGTCACGAAAGCAAGCGCCTCGCGGCGCGCCGGACGTGTTGTTCACCTCCGCCAGGTCCATTCTGATGGTGGTCGCCCTCACGACCAGGGACCCAGGGG
>VFKD01000611.1 GCA_009885735.1 bacterium | reverse complement strand
CGATGGACGCTGTTACGGGCGCGCGGGAGACGTTCTTGAGCGTGAAGGTGAAGAGCACCACGGGCAGTGAGGAGTTGCGAAGGTCGTGCGGGATGAGCGGCGAGAGGGCCTTGAGCGAGACCTCAACCGGAAGAGCCGAGTCTGGGTAGGCGATCTGCGCAACCGGGTAGTTGCCGGTGTAGTCCAGCGCTCCGACCGCGGGCAGGCCATACTCGCTCTTGAGCTTGAGCGCTTTGGCGCCTACTTTTCCGCCCGCGCTGGTCCATAGAGCGGCGAAGCACCCACGAAGGTCGCCGGACGGGCGAAGGAGATTGTTGTTGATGGTGGATCGGGAGATAGAGCCGTCTGTGAGAATCTGAAACGAGCCGCACCCAATGCCGCCGAGCGGCACTCCCGACCGCAGCCGGTGTGAATGGATGACGAGGCTGTCTTTTGGAACCGCCTGGGGCGCCTGCCTCGCGTGGGCCGGAAGGCCGATGAGCGTGATCGCGCCCACGATCCACGCACAGGCGCGACCTGAGTTCATCACGCCGGCTCTATGGCTTGGGCGCGACCGGCTTCGGAGCGGTAACGTCCGCTCCGCGAACAACCTTCACCGAGCGGTGAGCCTTCCAGGTTCTGCCCTTCCACGTAATCGTCGCATTCAGCAGGTAGTCACCCGCGGGCGTGTTGGATGGAACCGTGAGGTAGAACGGCGCGCGGATGAGGCTGTCTTGCCTTCGAGTCTCGAAGCCCTTCTTGGGCCGACCCTTTATCTCCCAGCCTGCCGGAATTTCGATCTCCACATCGCCGCGGGTCGAGTCCGGCGTCGCATTGAGAATCTCCACCCATGCCTTGCACGGAATTGGCCCCAGAACCGTGATTGCCTCCGGCTCCGTGACAACGCTCAGCACGAACGGCTCAACCACCTGGAAGCTCGCTGTGACTGAGACAGAACTGCCGTTGTCGAGCTGAGCTGTGGCGGTGATCTGGTAGAACCCCGGAACTGCAGTGAGAGGCAGTGGGCTCGCATACTTGAGCTTAAGCGTTTTGAGGCCCTTGAGCGGCGGAACCGTGACCTCGCGAAGCGACTTCAGGATGTCTCCTGCCGCGCCCTCGCCAGACCATGTCACCGTGCGAATTGTGCGGTCTTCGTCCACCTGATTCGACACTTCAAGCGTCGCCTCCAGCGTCTGGCCCGGCACCACCTTCGTGTCTTCCAGCACAAGTCGAGGCGAAACTCCGGGCGCGCCAACGGCCTTTGCATCGACCATCGAGACATCTATGAGCAGATGCGGCTCGTACGGAGGAGTAGAAACCGGAGCGGCGACGCCCACCCAAAAGTCTGCCCGCACCCCCAGGTTGGCATTCACGCGCGGCGTGAGTCCGGCGATGCCCTTGGGAATGGCAATCTCTATCACCTGCCCGGAGCCAGACACCTTCTCAATCACCTGGATGGAGCGCGGGTCCACCACCTTGTCGTTCCAAACCGGCGCGTCCTTGTTGCCTGCGGCATCCAGAATTCGCGCAGTCAACGCAGGCTGTGCCGCGTCGCTGATGGGCGGGATGAGCAGCTCAAGGTTGTCTGCTCCGCGGAGCCATCCGTCGCCGTTGCAGTCGATATTGAGAGCGAGCCAGCCGGGCTGGTCCATCCTCGCGGCCAAGTAGAGATTGTCCTCATCCCAGTTCAGGTAGACCGTACCCTTCACCAGTCCTTCGCCGATGGTGTAGAGCGGAGTCCACTCGCTCTCGCCGATCGAGCCATCTAGAATCGGCTTCAGCCGAAGCCGCTGCGGGTCGAACGGAAAGCGCGGCCTCTCACGATAGTTGATGGGCGGTGATAGCTGGCGCACTTCGTCGACCTTGGCCGCCCCAACCTGCGCGGCATCTTGGGCGCAAACGGCCAAAGGGAGCAGACAGAGACCGGCGAGAAGAACTGAAGGGCGGGAGAGGAAAACGGGGTTCAAGGCGGCCTCCTTGAGGGGCTATGGACGCCGATAATCTAGCACTTTTGCTGGGCTCTGGTCAAGGTGGGCCGAGCGCGACGATGAACGGCGTGATTCGGGTGATGGCAGAGGGACGCAAGGGACGGAAGTGACGACAGGGACCATGGCAACGATGCTCAAGAAGCCGACCCACATTGTACTTGCCGGCTGGCAGTCTCTTGAGGCACTTGAGTACCTGTCGTCGCTAGAGCCTCAGCCATCGCCAGTCCTCTTCTGAGTCTTCATCAAGCCCTCGCAGCGGTTCAACTAACACTGGCATATTGCAGCCATACCTAAGTTGTCCAATTGGCACTGAAAGACCACCGACACCGAGCGGCGGTCCGGTTGGCACTTGCAGATTGCAAACGTCCGCAGGCGGTTCCATTGGCATTGGCCCACTGTAGACGCCCATAGGCCGATTTGCCGCGATCTTCGCGCTCACAAGTTGAGCGACCAAAAGCGCAACAGCGATGGAAGCGGTGATACGGTAGGTTCGCGTCATCAACATTTGTTGTACACCCCCAATACCTGACCGGCTTGTTCTTTAGCTGAGCCCCTGGGAAGTCTAAGGCAGAAGGGACACAAGAGACTTAAAGGACTAAAGCGACGACGTCGACGGATCCGCAACGAGCATCTACACGCCATAACCTACCACAACTTGCGTCCCTTCTGTCCCTTGCGTCACTCGTCCACTGTCCTACACCCCCACCCACGCTCCGCCGCCCTTCATCGACTTGTTCGCCGCCTCAAGCACCGCCACCACCATCAGCGCCTCCGCCACCTCCATCTCGGCCTTGCCGGACTTGAAGAAGGCCGCAGTCCTACGCATGAGGTTTGCGTAGAACCCGTCGAACTCCTTGACTTGCGCACCCACGTACTCATCGCCTACCCGCGCGCCGAAACTCCAGCCGAAAAGGTCCCACTCGTTCTTCGCGGTGCGCACGCTCATCTGCCCTCGCCTGCCGTCACCGTAGTCGAGCGCAACGTTTCGCGCAGTCGCTGTACCCGTGTCTATCACTCGCTTCACGTCGTGCCCCATCATCCGCATCACCATCGCGAGGGTGTGAACTCCGTAACCCTCCCACTTCCCCATGCCCGTGGCGTAGCAATCGACCGGATTCTTACCTGCTATCTTAGGCATGGCGGCCTCGAGCTCGACGGCATACCGCAGCGACGACGACGAGAGAATGGGCGTCTTGTGCCGCATAGCGAGGTCCACGACCTCGCGAGCGTCGTGCAGGTTCGGCGCGAGGAACTTGTCGATGAGAGTAGGCTTGCCCAACGGCAGCGCAACGGCGCAGAGCTTCAGGTGCTCTTCAATGTTGTCCGGCGCCATCACCATGATTGCGTCCACGTCCCGGACGGCGTCTTCGGCGGTAGCCGCTCTGCGGACCTTGT
>VFKD01000567.1 GCA_009885735.1 bacterium | reverse complement strand
TGTCCCTCCACGCTGCGGAAGGCACGCTGCATGCAATCGTTGGAGAGAACGGCGCCGGCAAATCCACTCTCGTCAACGTGTTGTGTGGAAAGGTTCGCCCCACCTCGGGGCGCATTCGCCTTCATGGCGCCGAGATCAAGATAAAGAGTCCGCTGGATGCCATCAGGCAGCGCGTGGGCATCGTGAGTCAGCACTCTTCCCTCTTTCCAGCGCTCACCCTCCGCGAGAACCTCATTCTCGGGCACGAACCTCATCGATTCGGAATCATCGACACGCGTGCTGCCGACGAGCAGATACGCCGAGCCGCCGCTCCGCTTGATATCCGGCTTCCGCTAGATGCTCGAGCGGAAGAACTCTCGGTCGCGGAGCGCCAGAAGGCTGAAATTGTGAAGGCTCTCTGCAGGAGCACGACAGTTCTGATCCTGGACGAGCCAACGTCATCGCTGGCTCCGAGCGAGGCGAATGCTCTCTTTACCGCCCTCAAGACTCTCACTTCGACCGGTGTTACGGTCCTGCTTATCACGCACAAACTTCGAGAGGTGATGGCGCATGCAGCCTCCGTGACGGTGCTTCGAGCGGGCCGCACGGTCGCCGAGAGTGCGGTCAGCCAAACTCACCCAGACGAGCTGCTCGCACAGATGATCGGCGGCACATCCAGCTCGTTGACGCCCGCTGGCCCAGTGGACCGTGCCGGCGCTTCGGAGCCTGCCTGGATGCGAAGTCGCCGCGGCTTCGGCGAGGATATCGGCTCGAATCCTGAAGAATTGCGTACCCAGTCTATGCCGACCCTGGAGGTAGCCGGACTGAGTGTCATCGGTGACAAGGGTGTTCCGGCGGTGCGCAAAGTCGAATTCGCCGTCTACCCGGGCGAGACCCTGGGCATAGCCGGCGTGGACGGGAGCGGCCAGAGAGAGCTTGCCGAGGCCGTCATCGGTCTCAGACCATACAGAGGATCAATCAACCTCTCAGGCGCTCCTCTGTGCGGCGGCACGAGACGCCGTAGAGCGGCCGGCATCGAGTACGTTCCCGAGGACAGGCACCGAAACGGCATCATCGAATCCATGAGCATCGAGGAAAACCTGCTCCTAGGATCCGAAATGAACCCGCAGGCAGGCGGCGGACTCGTGCTGGACCACAACCTCATCCGCGAGCTGTCCAGCGCGGCAGTCCTTCGGCACGATGTTCGGCCAGCCGATCCAGAGGCGCCTGTCGGCAGCCTATCCGGCGGCAACCAGCAGAAGGTGATTCTTGCGAGAGCGCTGTCTGCCGGACCAAAACTCCTGGTCGCAATGCAGCCCACGCGAGGGTTGGACGCAGCCGCATCGGCTCGGGTCCATGAGGACTTGCATAGGGCGAAAGCGGATGGGCTCGCGGTCCTTCTCTTCTCGCTCGATCTCGATGAGCTCATTGAGCGCTCCGACAGGATCGGAGTCATGTACAATGGCAGCCTGGCAGGCACTCTTAGCCGTAGTGAAGCAACTAGACAGCAGATCGGCGCCCTTATGATGAGCGGCGCCATCGAGAAAAGTGATCTGAGTGGCTAGCGCACTGGCTCGCCTTGGGCGGCCCACGCTCACTTTGGCGATTGCCTTGGCAATTGCTGCCCTCGTGATTGGCCTCACCGGGGGCGAGCCGCTCGCAGCAATGCGGGCGCTCCTGGAGGGAGCATTCGGCAGTGGAGCCGCCATACTCCGTAGCCTCGCTAAAGCTACCCCACTCATTCTGGCCGGGCTGGCCGTGGCGGTTGCTCTGCGAGCGGGCCTCTTCAACATCGGCGCCGAGGGGCAGCTACTGGTGGGCGCGATGGCCTCGGCCTGGATGGGATTTGCCGTGAAGGGTATGCCGTTATTCATTCACTTGCCCCTTGCGCTCGCTGCAGGCGCGGCCGCTGGGGCCATCTGGGCGGCCATAGCGGGTCTGCTTCGCGCTTGGCAAGGTACGCATGAGGTCATCGTCACCATCATGCTGAACTACGTGGCGATCAACCTCACTCACCTGCTGGTTAGCGGCCCGCTGAAGGACCACTCCACCCTTGCCTCTGCCACGCCAAAAGTGCAGCAAACGGCCCGACTCTGGTCCCTGCAGGATGACCCTTCGCGGTTTCAGGCACTATCGGCCACCAACTTTTCCGCCGGATTCGCCATCGCTCTTCTTGCAGTACTGGTTGTCTGGTTTATCTACAAGCGCACTGCCTACGGCTTCCAGCTAAAGGCCACAGGAGAAGGCCCGGAGGTAGCTGCCACGACGGGCGTGCCGGTGAAGCGAGTGATTGTCTCGGCAATGGCGCTCTCCGGCGCACTGGCCGGTCTCGCCGGGTCTGTAGAAGTCCTGGGAGTGCATCGCCGATTTCTCGATGCCTTCTCTCCCGGTTATGGGTTCGACAGCATCGCGGTGGCGCTCCTGGCGGGCGGATCGCCGATCGGAGTCGCGCTCTCTGCCATAGCGTTTGGTGGCCTCTCCTCGGGAAGCCTGCAGATGGAGCTTGTTACCGACACGCCTCGGCAGGTGGCAGGCATCATTCAGGCGGTAGTCATTCTGGGCATCGGTGCTCGCTATGTGCGGAGGACTCGATAGATGGCGGACGTCGCGACAGATTCCATAATCGCATCCGTGCCCTTCCTCTACCCAGAACTGCGACAGGCAGTTCCCCTCGTCCTCGCGGCATGCGGAGGAGTGGTGAGCGAACGCGCGGGAGTGATCAATATTGCGCTTGAGGGATGCATGCTCACCGGAGCGTTCGTGGGCCTCGTTGCGGGACAGTCGTTCGGCCTCGCTGCAGGTCTTCTAGGGGCGATTGCAGCGGGCGGTCTGGTGGGACTCATCCACCTCTTGCTCACGCACAGGCTTGGCGTCAATCAGATCGTGAGTGGAGTCGCCATAAACCTCCTTGCGCTACACGTGACGACATTCCTCATGCGCATCGTATTCGTGCGAGCCGAGCCGCCGCGCGAGGCGAAGCTCGCGGCCCTGATTCCCATCGACCTCTTCTTTGTCGCGTGCTTCGCAGTGCCTCTTCTTTTGCAGCTGGGATTGTCTCGAACCCCGCTCGGCTTGCGGCTGCGAGCCGTCGGCGAGTCGCCGGAGAGCGCGAGGATGGCAGGAATCGGCGTACTTTCTGTTCGTACACTGGCGGTTGTCGCGAGCGGAATGCTGGCGGGAGCGGGAGGCGCATACCTCTCGATGTCGCAGGTGGGACGGTTCAGCGACGACATGGTGGCTGGGAGAGGGTACATTGCCCTGGCTGCGGTAATCGCAGGACGCTGGATGCCCGTGGGCGCAGCCGCTGCGGCGCTGGTCTTTGGGCTGCTCGACTCGGTCCAGTTACAGATGCAGGGTACGGCTGGGCTGCCGCCTGAGATCCTGCGAATGACGCCCTATCTCGTGGCAATAGTTGCTGCTTTTGCCCTAAGATCGAAGCCTCCCGCTGCACTGGGCGCACCTATCGAGCCAAGCCGCAGCTAACTAGATCGTTTGACGATTCAAGGACAGTGACCATGATCAGACCCAGATCGATATCCGTGAGGCTACAGCAGGAGGAGTTCGAGTGGCTGAAGCGTCGGGCCCATTGGGACGGCGTATCAATGGCCGAAGTGCTCCGAGATCGGCTTCGGGCGCTCATAGCGATGGACGGATATCTGCGTCCTCCAGACGACGAGCCGCAGGACTTCGGCTTCGAGAAGGAGATGATTGAGTTTGTGAACTCCGTGGAGCGCGACTAACCTCCGCCGATACCCGTGGCTCGATCCCTGGTCGCGGGTATAATCCATTTCGACTTTGCCTCCTGGAGCCCACGTTGATCACTCGGCTTGTGCGCTGTATCGCACTATTGCTTATTCCGTCACTGCTTGTGGTTGCGTCACCGCTTGGCTGTTCATCTCGGGGTCCGTCGGATACGGTGGACCGCGGGATTGGTGCCGAGCTTCTCATGACCGTGGTTCCCTATGAGGCTGCCGACAAGCTTGCGGATGACTATCAGCCTATGGTCGATTACCTTGCGAAGAGCATCGGAGCCAAGAAGGGCAAGTTTGTCTCGGTGGTGGACTATGCGGGAGTGCTCGCTGCCCTCCGCACGGGCCAACTGGATGTTGCCTATCTCTCGCCCTTCCCCTACTCGCTGGCGAGCGGCCAGATGAAGCTAAATCTGCTGGCGATGCCCTGGGTCAAGGGCAGCCTCACATATCGTGGCATCCTATTCGCGCGCACCGATGGTCCTATCAAGACAATCGGCGACCTGGCCGGCAAGACATTCGCATTCGGTGATCCATCCTCCACGTCCGGTTTCCTCATGCCGAAGGGTTTGCTCGAGAAAGCAGGCGTGCTGTCGAAGCTGAAGCGGTCATACAGCGCGGGCGACGCCAACATGGTGGTGCAGGCCGTGGAGAGCGGCACAGCCGACGCAGGAGCTGCATACGAGAGCGTGTTTGAGGTTGCCTATCGAGCGTCACCCGAGAAGGCGAAGGGTATGCGTGTGCTAGGCTACACAGAGTCCATTCCGAATGGAATCTATGTGGCACGCGGCAATCTGCCTGTCGAACAGGTGGAGGCGCTCAGGAAGGCCTTTTTGGCCATGAATAACGACCCAGAGGGCAAGGAGGCGCTGCGCAGGGCGCCAAACGACAAGGTTGATCCTGCGGACGATGCCCTGTTCAATCCTGTCCGCGAGATCGCCAAGAGCCAGGGCATCACCATTACTGTGTTCGACAAGAAGAAGTAGCAGACTTGTCCGTGGTCGTGCTCGATAAAGTGACGCATCGGTACCCTGGCGGCCGGACTGCACTTCAAGATGTCTCGCTTCGTATTGAGCCAGGTGAGCGAGTTGGACTTGTTGGGCCGTCAGGAGCGGGCAAGAGCACCCTCCTGCGTGCGATAAACGGACTCGTGATGGTTTCAGGTGGCCGCGTTGAGACGCTCGGATCGACCGTCGCATCGCTTGGCGGCCCGGACCTGCTGCATTTGCGTCGCCGCATCGGCATGGTGTTTCAGGAGTTCGCCCTTATCGAGCGCCTGAGCGTCTTGGCGAACGTGCTCGTGGGACGACTTGGTTACACGTCTACGCTCAGGTCGGTCGTTCGGGCGTTCCCGCGAGCGGACGTGGAGATTGCCCGACGCTTTATTGAAGACGTCGGTCTGGACGGCTATGAAGAGGTAGAGGCACGAAGGCTCAGCGGCGGCCAGAAGCAGCGCGTAGGCATTGCTCGAGCAATGGCGCAGCAGGCCGAGATTCTGCTGGGAGACGAACCAACGGCGAATCTCGATCTACGAACCGCCGAGGAGACCCTCGCGCTGATGACAAGTCTTGCAGTGGAGCACTCGGCCACGCTGGTGCTCAGCCTGCACGACATTCGGGCCGCTAGAAAGCGCTGTACGCGCATTGTGGGCCTCGTGGATGGCCGCGTGCGATGGGATGGGCCGGCTCAAGACTTCTCGGATCGCCAGGTGGACGAACTGTTCTATAGCTAGCCGAGCAAGACACTACTTTCGTTCGGTACGGAGACAATCATGTCAAACCCCGCGGAACACGAACTTGAGACTCTCATCCGGGCCCGCTACCCTATTATCTATGTGGTCTCCTGGGAAGAGAAGCGCGTGGAAGACGCGCTGATGGCCATCGCCCGCGAGCGCGGCAAGAAACTCCATTCTTGGACTATCACACAGGGATTCGCAGGAGCAACCGCTCAGCGGGACACCACGACGCGCGACCCGCTCGCTGCGCTCGATTTCATCATCCGGTCGCAGGACCAGGCGATCTTCCTGCTCAAGGACTTTCACGCCTTCATCACGGACTTCAACGTCACCCGACGGCTGCGGGACCTCACGGCGCTGCTGAAGAACAGCTACAAGAACCTGGTTATCCTCTCCCCAACTCTGAAGCTGCCGTCCGAGCTTGAGAAGGAGATAAGCGTGCTGGACTTCGGCTTGCCGAGCTATGACGAGCTAGGCAAACTGCTGGACGACATTGTGAGGTCGGTGAAGGACACTCCAGGAATCTCGACAGCCCTCACTCCGCTCGATCGCGAGCATGTGCTGAAGGCAGCCCAGGGCCTAACCAGCATGGAGGCGGAGAACGTCTTTGCGAAGTCGCTCGTCGAGAAGCGCGCCTTCGATGTGGACGTAGTCCTCTCGGAGAAGGAACAGATCATTCGCAAGTCCGGCATTCTCGAGTACTTTCCCGCGAGCGAGAAATTCGCGAACGTGGGCGGCCTAGACCTCCTGAAGGAGTGGATGGAGAAGCGAACAGCCTCGTTCTCAGACAAGGCCCGCGATTTCGGCCTGCCCGAGCCCAAAGGAATTCTGCTCATAGGAGTGCAGGGCTGCGGCAAGAGCCTCTCCGCCAAGGCCATCGGGTCGCTGTGGCGCCTGCCCCTGTTGCGGCTCGACATCGGCAAGGTCTTCGCAGGCCTGGTGGGCGCCTCCGAGGAGAACATGCGCAAGGCGATCCGAGTAGCGGAATCGGTCGCTCCGTGCATCCTTTGGCTCGACGAACTTGAAAAGGGCTTGTCGGGTGCAAGCGGCTCTGGAAGCAGTGACGGGGGCGTTACAGCACGCGTATTCAGCACCTTCCTTACATGGCTTCAGGAGAAAACCGTTCCAGTATTCGTGGTATGCACTGCAAACCAGGTTGAGGTGCTCCCGCCGGAGCTCTTGCGCAAGGGCCGATTCGACGAGATATTCTTCATCGACCTTCCCTCCGCCGGAGAGCGGAGCGATATCTTTAAGATTCACCTACGGAAGAAGAATCGAAAACACGAGGAGTTCGACCTCAAGGCGCTTGCGGAGGCCACTCCGGGCTTCTCGGGAGCCGAGATCGAGCAGGTTGTAGTCGAGTCGATGTACGATGCGTTCGACGAGGATCGCGACATCTGCACGGATGACATCGTGGAGGCCGCCTCGGCCACCGTGCCGCTGAGCATGACTATGCGAGAGAAGATCTCATATCTGCGCGACTGGGCCGAGACGCGCGCACGCAAGGCATCAAGCGCTCCTCCCGAGAGCGTGGAGGAACAGACCGCGGCCTTCCTTCACGCCAGAGCACAAGCCCTAACGAACAAGCGGCTCGCTACGAAGGCGAAGGCAAAACCGCCTGCGAAGCGATCAAAGCCGGGCGGTCGAGCAGAGTCGTCCTCGTGAGCCAGCCCCTGTGCGCCTAACGCGACTCTACCTCGCAGGATTCAAGACCTTCGCGGACAAGACCGAACTCGAACTTGGACAGGGCCTTACCGCCGTTGTGGGCCCGAACGGCTGCGGCAAGAGCAACATCACCGACGCAATCCTCTGGGTGCTTGGCGAGCAGAATCCTCGGCTGCTGCGCGGCTCGGAAGCACGCGACGTCATCTTTGCTGGAACCGATAGGCGCAAGCCGCTCGGCATGGCGGAGGTGCGCCTCACCATCGACAATTCCGACAAAGCGCTGCCGGTAGAGTTTTCTGAAGTGGTGGTTTCCCGTCGCCTCTATCGTTCAGGCGAAAGCCAATACCTCCTCAACAACTCGCAGTGCCGCCTGAAGGACATTGTGGACCTGTTCCTAGACACTGGAATGGGTAAAGGCGCCTACTCATTCGTGAGTCAGAGCGAGATCGACGCAGTGCTTTCGGCTCGTCCCGAGGAGCGACGAGAGCTCTTCGAAGAGGCGGCCGGAATCAAGAAATACCGCGTTCGCAAGCGTGAGGCTGTGCGGAAGCTAGAGCAGGCGGAAACGCACCTGACCCGAGTACGGGACATTCTGCACGAGCTCGAGGCGCAGCGTGAGCCGCTCGCTGCCCAAGCCGAGACAGCAAAACGGTACAAGGAGCTTGGCGCGAGACTGCAGGAGATAGAGCTCGACCTCCTCGTTGCCGAGGCGCACCGGCTGGATTACGAGCTGTTCGCCGCCCGCGAGCAGTGTGAATCGGGCCACAGCTCGATGCTCAACTTCGAGAGGGAACTTGCGTGCCTCGAACGCGACTCTCAGGCGCACGGGGTACTTCTGGCAGAGGCGGAGGCGGAGCTCGACAGCGCGCGCATGACACGTCAGGCAATCCTGTCGTCGGTCGAGCGGAGTGAGGCACGTCTGCAGCTCTTGGATGAACGTGCCGAGACTGCGGAGAGCGCGGCCGAGGGGCTGAAGGCCGAGCTTTCCGACCTAGGCACAAGGAAAGCAAAGCTGGAAGCAGAGTCCGCCGAACTCGCGGCGTCCCAAGAAACAGCCCTGGCAATCTCTGCATCGTCCAGCCTTGCGCTCGTGCAAGCCCAGGAGCGCTTGGGTGCCGCAGAGGCTGCGCTGGCATCTGCGCAGGACGCAGTGGAGCAGCGCCGGGCGGCGGAGATGAGGACCACCGAGGAGCGCGCTCAGACGGCAGCCGCCGCCCAGATGTGCCGAGTGCGGCTTGCAGACGCTGAGGCGATGGCAGAGCGCCTCGAATCCGCCAAAGCAGAGATTTCCAACTTGCTCGAGCGAGCAATGCGAGAGCGTGATGCAGCGCAAACACGCATCGAGAGCGCTGAATCCGTCGACCGAGACATCACGCAACGCTTGCTCCAGGCTGAGCAAGCGAAGCGCTCCGCGCTGGAAGTAAGGTCAGCGCTTCGGGAAGATCTTGATTCGCTCAAGCGCTCGATCGCCGACCGATCGAGCCGACTCTCGACACTGCGCGAAATGGCACGCTCTGGTGAGGGCTTTTACCAAGGAGTTCGGGCTGTAGTCCAGGCCGTGAGCTCCGGCGCGCTGAGAGGCGACTATGCACCTGTGGTGGACTTGCTGCGCGTGCCGGACCGCCTGCGAACCGCGATTGAGGTGGCGCTCGGCGCCAGCGCGCAGGACATCGTATGCAAGACGGAGGAGGAGGCGAAAGCCGCCATCACTTGGCTCAAGCAGAATCGCATGGGCCGCGCCACGTTCCTGCCGCTGCCTGCAATTCGTCCTTCGACTGGACCCAGCTCGGAAGCCGTCAAGCGATGCACCGGAGTGGTTGGTCTTGCGTCCGATCTTGTGGAGATCGATTCGGGCTACGAGCCTATCCTGCGCCTCCTGCTCGGACGAACCGTCATCTGCACCTCAATAGATGATGCTTCGGCTGCATCTCGAGCGCTCTCAGGATGGAGCCGCATCGTAACGCTTGAAGGTGAGCTCATCACGCCAGGCGGAGCGATGACCGGGGGATCCCTTCATGGACGTGGATCGCACCTTCTCGGGCGCAAGGGCGAGATCGACGATCTTGCTGCCGAGGTGTTGGCCCAGACGGCTAGTGCCGACTCGATCGGCCTGCGGGCATCCGCCGCGCAGGAGCACGTGGTCGGGTGTGAAGCGGATGTCGCGACCATCACACCACGACTCTTCAGCCACCAGGCGACTATTGCGTCACTGCGCTCCGAGCTTGCAGCTCATGAGCGCGATGTGAAGCGCCTCGCTGCAGAGGCACAGCATACCCAAGCCGAAGCTGCGAGCGCTTGCGCGGCAGTCGGAATGCTCTCAGCGGAACTGGGCCAATGGCAACAGGACCATAGCGAGGCGGACGATACACATGCACCATGTGAGCCTCTGCCTGATTCCGTGGACCTCGGACGCCTGACCGAGCTGCGCGACGATGCCAGACGCAGTCTGGAAGACCTTCGGGTTGAGGCGGGCAGACAGGCGGAGCGGCTCAACTCACTTGCGAGCGCGATGAGGGCTGCTCAGGCCGGACTGGGCGACCTTGCCCACCTGCGCGACCTCAAACAGAGACAGTGTGACGGGATCGTGGGCCAATGGAGAGACTCCGGCGCTCAGCGCGAGGAGACGCTAAGAGCGCTCGAGGAAGCTAAAACAAAGGCCGTGTCCGCCGATGAGATGTTTTCACACTGGCAAGCTCGTAAGCAGGAGCTGCTGCAGCGGAGCTTCGACATGTCTAATGAAACCAAGAGAATCGCACGCGAGCGAACTGAGATAGTGCAGGAGGTTCACACTGCGGAGCTGGCCATAGCTCGCATGGAGGTTCGGGTTGCACAGAACGACCAGCGCCTTTGGGACGAGTATACGCTTACCCACGAGGATGTACTTGCAAGGCATGAACCGGCTGACGTCGACCATCGAACGTCCCAGGAGGTCGCTAGACTTCGACGCGAAATCCGCAACATGGGCGATGTGAACACCGGAGCAGTGGAAGAGTATGAGCGGCTCTCGGAGAGGGAGACATTCCTCGCGGCTCAACAGGAAGATCTCCAGACAGCCGTTAAGTCGCTAAACGGCACCATCTCCGAGATTGATGCCAGCACGCGAGGCGTCTTTCTCAGCACGTTCGAAGCTGTCTCGACTGCATTTGCAGAGCTGTTCGAGCGGCTCTTTGAAGGAGGAACCACCAGGCTGGTGCTTACCAGCCCCGACGACCTCTTGGAGACAGGAATAGAGGTGATCGCGCAGCCGCCCGGCAAGCGGCCTCAGCATCTCTCGCTGCTCTCAGGCGGCGAACGAGCTCTCACTGCAGTAGCGCTGTTGTTTGCGTTCATTGCCGTTCATCCGAGCCCTTTTGTGCTTCTGGACGAGGTGGATGCGCCCCTAGACGGAGCAAATGTGCAGAAGTTCGCCGAGCTCGTTCGCGAGTTCAGCACCGAGAGCCAGATGCTCGTGATAACCCACAATCCCACCACAATGGAGGCGGCGCCGCGATGGTATGGCGTGACCATGAACGAGCCGGGTGTCTCGCGAGTCATCACTTACCGCCTACCCTCTGAAGCGATGGAGACTGAGCCGGATGCGCCAATGCTGGTGTCTGCAGGCTAGAGCGACCAAGGAGCAGGAGCTATGAACCGTGTGAGGCTGGGATTCGTCGGCGTTGGAACAATGGGACAGTGCGCCCACCTGGCGAACTATGCGACTCTGCCGGAATGCGAGGTGGTCGCAATCTCCGAGATTAGGCCGGAGCTGGCTCGCCTTGTGGCCGCTCGCTACGGAGTTCCGAAGACCTATCCAAACCACGAAGCGATGCTTGCCCACGAGCGCCTCGACGGCATTGTGGCTGCACAGCCATTCACTCGCCACGGCCAGCTTCTGCCAAGTTTACTGGAGGCTCGGATACCGCTTCTTACCGAGAAGCCCCTTGCTTCGAGCGTGTCTGTTGGCGAAAGACTTGTAGAAGCGCTCAGCACGTCGGGAACGTGGCACATGCTGGGCTACCACAAGCGTGCAGACCCAGCTACAGCCTATGCTGTGGCCCAGATCCGGAGCCTGAAAGCCTCCAACAGGCTTGGAGCACTGAAGTACGTCCGCGTGACGATGCCCGCCGGAGACTGGATCGCCGGAGGGTTTTCCGGCCTCATCCGAACCGACGAGCCTGCCCCGAGCCTGCCCACGGATCCCGCCGCCGCCGACATGTCCGCGGATACATTTCGCGAGTATGTCTCCTTCGTGAACTACTACATCCACCAAGTGAACTTACTCAGACACCTGCTGGGCGAGCCATACAAGCTGACCTTTGCCGACAAGTCAGGCGTCCTAGTGGCTGCCGAGAGTACGTCCGGAGTAACCGCTACGCTTGAGATGACCCCCTATCAGACCACCCTTGATTGGAACGAGACCGCGCTCGTCGCTTTCGAGCGGGGCTATGTTAAGCTCACGCTGCCTGCGCCCCTCGCCTCCGCCCGACCGGGAAGCGTAGAGGTTTTCTCGGATGGAGAAGGCGACTCATCCCCGACCCTAGCGAGGCCAACGCTGCCATGGGTCGGGGCAATGCGGGCCCAGGCACAGCACTTCGTGGCAGCAGTTCGGGGCGAGGTCGAGCCGCTTACGGGAGCTGTGGAGGCCCTCGAAGACCTTCGTATCGCCAGGGATTATGTGCGGCTTAGGTGGGGAGTGTAGTGCCGCAAGGGCCGAGCAGGTCGCGCATCGCCTGCATCGGTATAGACACGGGTGGAACCTTCACGGACGTCGTCGCGGTTCGCTTCGACGGCTCTGCAACGGTCTTCAAGCTGCCCAGCAGGCCGGATGCGCCGGAGGAGCCCATTCGTGAAGCATTGAGGCTGCTCCAACCTGCTTCCGGGGCATCCCTTCACCATGGCACCACCGTGGGCACAAACGCCCTCCTTCAGCGCCGCGGCGCTCGGACCGCATTGATAACCTCGCGCGGTTGCAAGGACGTCCTGGAGATTGGACGTCAGGCCCGCGCACAGCTCTATGAGCTCGAGCCTAGGCAAGCCGCACCGCTCATCCCGTCTTCCGATCGATTCGAGCTAGATGCTCGCCTGGACGCTGACGGCAAGGAGGTCACCGCACTCGACCCGCTGGAGATTGCAGACATTGCCGATGCCATCAAGCTGGCTGGATTCGAGTCTGCCGCAGTGGTGCTCCCCTTCAGCTTTCTCGATCCTCGGCAAGAGCAAACCATCGGAAACGCACTGGCTGCGAGAGACATTCCCGTGTCCCTCTCTTGCTGCGTATCTCCTCAGATTCGCGAGTACGAACGAACAGCCACCACCTGCGCGGATGCATTCATCCGACCTGTTGTGTCCGACTACCTTAGCCGCCTTGCATCCATTGCTCGCGAATCTGAGATTTCGTCTGTGCTTGTGATGATGAGCTGTGGTTCACTCATCGGCATCTGCGGCGCAGTGCGATCTCCCATCACGACGGTGCTCTCGGGACCTGCCGGCGGGGTTGTGGCATGCCAAAGGCTAATGGCGGACGCCGGCCTCAAGACGGCGGTGGCGTTTGACATGGGAGGCACCTCGACCGATGTGTGCGTGGTGGATGCTCGACTTAAGGCCGCATCGTCGGGTCGCGTGGCCGACCTGCCCCTCCAGACACCCACGCTTCCAATACACACGATTGGCTCGGGAGGCGGTTCTCTGGTGTGGGTGGACGACGGTGGCGCGCTGCGATGCGGACCGCAGAGCGCGGGAGCCAATCCAGGTCCGGTTGCGTATGGGCTTGGCGATCAGATTACGGTCACGGACGCTCACGTGCTTCTGGGCAGGATCCCTTCGTGCGTCGCGATGGCAGGAAGTCTCCCACTTCAGGTTGGCCGAGTGAGAGACGCATTTCGTGAGCTGTCGAAGGTTCTCGGACTTAGCGCTGAAGCCGCTTCGGAAGGGATCATCTCCGTGGCCTCCGCACAGATGGCTCGTGCGGTTCGGCATGTCTCGGTGGAGCAAGGACGAGACATTTCGTCCCTGTCACTCATTGCGTACGGGGGCGCGGGCGGCCTGCATGCGTGCGCGGTCGCCGAGGCTGCCGGTTTGGGAGACGTGGTGATCCCGCCTGTGCCGGGAGCCTTCTCCGCTCTAGGGGTTGCCCTCGCTCGGCCCGGACGCAGCTTCATTCAGTCGTGCCTGTATTCGGCAGACGCCAACGGCTGCCTGGCTGCATCGCAGAGATTGTTGGACCTGCGTGCGCGAGCCCGCCAAGAGCTGCGGGACGAGGCTGGTCGCCGGCGCGTGTCAGTGGCCGCACATGCAGAAGTTCGGTACGTAGGCCAGTCGCATTCCTTGCGGATACCGTTCGGTGCCGACGCACGTCGGCTCACGTCATCCTTCCATCGCGTCCACCGCAAGCGTTACGGCCATGCGGACATATCAAGAGAGTGCGAGATTACAGCGGTCGCTATTACTCTCACTGTTTTAGCGGACGGCCTTGCGGCTGTGGTCGCCCCTCAAGCGATGCCTGACAGGACTCAGACTGAGACTGAGACTGAGACCGAGGTTTACACAGATGCTGCTTGGAGATTAGTACCCCTGCACGCCCGAACTGCCCTACTTGCTGGCCACCAAGTAGAGGGTCCCGCAGTGATCGTGCAGGCGGATTCAACCACGTTTGTAGAGCCGAACTGGCAGGGCGCTGTGGACTCTTGGGGTAATCTTCGGCTCAAGCGCCGCCTCGCCGCCACAACAGCAGCGTGACATCTGCTTGCAATTCATTCTAGACCATGCTATGATAGCCTCAGTCGTACTCGGGGCATCGCACTCTCGCGGTAATAGTCGCTGCATCTCGGGACTACGCGCCGTCCATTGGAGAACGTCCACATGTGTCAGGTTGCCAATGCGCACCTTGAGCGTGGCATTTCCCACAAGATAAGCGGTGATTACGACGCCGCTCTCGTAGAACTAAAATTCGCGATTGGTGACGACCCGGGTTGCTCGGAGGCCGCTCACCAGTTGGGGCTTGTCTACGGATTCGTTGGGGATTTCGACCAATCGCTCGCGGAGCTGCAGCGCTCCGTCAATCTAGATGGGTCGAGCGTGCAGGGCCGGAACGACCTTGCGTTGACCTATAGCATGCTGGGCATGGTCGACGAGGCAAAGGCCGAATTCGAAGAGGTTCTGCGCATCGATCCCACAAACGAAGTAGCGCTCAAGAATCTCATCTTCTTCAAGTAGCATCCTTTCGTTGTCCCTCAGCATCGCGCCGTCGCGTTCGCCAGTCATTATGCGGTCGGGCATTCGCACGTGGTGGCCAATTCTCGTTTTTGTGCTGCTGGCTGCGGTTCACCTCTGGAAAGTACTGCTCCTTGGCGAGGTCTTTGTTCCGGCCCAGATGCTCGGCGGACTGGCGCCGTGGTCCGAGTCCAGTCCCAATGCCGAGGCGCTGCCCTGGAACCCTCTGCTCTACGACTCTGTCGGGCAGTTCTATCCGTGGCGCGCGTTCGCGGCTGACTGCCTGCAGCGCGGTGTGGTCCCGTTGTGGAACCCCTATCAGTTCTGCGGCACGCCGTTTGTGGCAAACGGGCAGTCCGCGGTCTTCTACCCGCCGAACCTTCTGCATGTACTGCTGGGTCCGAAGGCAGCGACAGGCGTGATTGCTCTTCTACACCTGTCGCTCTCAGCGTGCTTCATGTGGCTTCTTCTGCGTGGGCTGGGCTTGCGCCAGGGCGCGTGCATCGTGGGAGGTATCTGCTACGCCTTCTCCGCATGGCAAATGGCGTGGCTGCACCTTCCAACCTTTATCTCTGCCTCCTGCTGGCTGCCGCTCGTGCTGCACCTTGTGCTTAAATTGTGGCAACAGCCCACCGCAAAGACCGTCATTGGGCTTGCCATTGCGCTGGCAATGGTGCTGCTTGCAGGACACCTCCAGATCGCATTCTATGTCCTCCTCGCCGGCGTGCTGCTCGTTGGCTGGCGGACTATCACTGATTGTCTTAAGGGCAGTTGGCGATCGGCCGGCGCCGGAATCGTGCGCTGTGGCATGGCTCTAGTTCTCGCCCTCCTGCTTGCTTCGCCACAGCTCATACCTTCCATCGAGTTGTCTCGCCTGTCTCACCGACAGGGTGCAGCGTCCGAGCAAGGCTACGCTGCGTATACAGGGTATGCGGTGAGTCCAGCATCGCTTACCACCCTCCTCTACCCAGAGGCATTCGGCTCTCCCGCGGACCCCGCGAATCCCTACTTTGGCGTCAGCTCCGGCAGGATGCTGTTCAATTTCGCGGAAGGCGCATGGTCTGCGGGTGGTATCGGCCTGATCCTTGGGGTGTTTGCACTTCTGCGAAGGAGGCAAAGCGGGCGGCTGATGCCCTACTTTGCAGGCGTGGCTCTTCTCGCTGCCTTGATGGCGACCGGTACTGTTGTGGATCGACTCTTCTATTTCTGGGTGCCGGGTTTCTCTCAGTCCGGCTCGCCCGGCAGAGCGCTTGTCCTCTGGGCGTTCGCCATCGCCGCTCTCGCGGCGCTCGGATTCGAGAAGCTCACGAACGACGAGGCCGCACCTAAACGGACAGCGATACTGACCTTTCTCCTCGTTGCCGCCGGCTGGGCGGCTGTGTTCGGGCAGACGGCAATGCGGGAAGCCCAGCGCGCTGAGGTCGGATACAGCGGAGGAGGCGCATCTCCTCAAATTCCGCTCTCATTCGCGCTGGTCGGCCTGCTCATCTTGGGTGGGATTGCAAGCGGAAAGTGGCGCAGCCGCCGCACTGCCATGGCATTGGCAGCCCTCGTGTGCCTTGAGATGGTCGTGGTCACTCGCGACTACACGCCCTCTGCGCAGTCGTCCAGGCTCTATGGCGACACCGCACTCACGCGCAGACTTCAAGCGGACGCGGGACACGACCGGATAGCGCCTATCAACACAGACTGGAGCTTTCGCGGACCTCAGGCGGTCTTGCCGCCAAATTCAGCCATGGTCTATCACCTACGCGACATCCAGGGCTACGATTCGCTCTTCAGCGGTCAATACAAGTCATTTATGAATCAGCTTGCGGGCGTCAACGGTGATGCAAGTCCGCGTGAGGTGGGCAATATGGTCTTCGCAAAGACTGCGAACGAAGCAATTCTGCGCAAGCTCGGGGTGCGTCTCGTTCTACGTGCGCGACGCCCAGCGGACTTCAGCGGCTCCCCAGAGCAGGCTTTGCAGAGTGAGGTCTCGGAACTTCCAGGAGCAGTGGGCCGACTTAATCTGGTTGACGGTGCTGAGTCGGACATAGCGAAGTGGCTTGAAGATGGCGAGACACGCCTGAAGATAGAAGTCCTTAGCGACAAGCCGGTGACTCTTAGGGTGGCGGACCAGATGTACCCTGGCTGGACGGCTACGGTCGATGGCTATCCCGTACACATCGTTGAAGACGACGGCATTTTCCGTACAGTGCCACTCGCTTCGGGCCGCCACATTGTAGACTTCAGGTTCGAGCCGATGTCGTTTCGGTTCGGGATGTTCTTGGCGCTCGTCGCATGTGCAGTGATTTCGGGCTGGGCGATGTGTATACGGCGTACTCGACAATCACCGTCGGCGGCCACGGCTTGACGCGGCCTCTGCCGCTTTGCTACAATCCGGGCGTCCACCCAGCATGCCTGTTCACGCCTGCCTTTAGGAGTTCAGATTGAATACTACCGTTGCCGCTCCCCCGCTGGCCCTTGAGATGCGCGGCATCACGAAGACCTATCCCGGAGTAAAGGCGCTTCAGAATGTAAACCTGGAGGTGCGCCCTGGCGAGGTCCACGCGCTGCTGGGCGAGAACGGCGCGGGAAAATCGACTCTTATGAAGATTCTGGCCGGCGCCCAGCCAATGGACAGCGGAGAGATATTGATTCACGGCGAACAGGTCCACATCGACAGCCCGCAGAGGGCGATGGCGCTGGGAGTGTCCATCATCTACCAAGAGTTCAACCTCGTGCCCTTCCTCAATGCTGCCGAGAACATCTTCCTGGGCCGCGAACCTCGGGCAGCCATCCCAGGATTCGTGGACTTTCGAACCATGTACCGAGAGGCTCAAGATATAATCGACCGGCTCGGAGTGAAGCTGAGCGTGCGAACTCCGGTCAACCGCCTCTCAATCGCCCAGCAGCAGATGGTGGAAATTGCGAAGGCAACCTCCAAGAAGTCACGCATCATCATCATGGATGAGCCGTCCGCCACGCTAACGGACCATGAGCTCAAAAGCCTCTTCTCGCTCATACGCCAGCTCCGCGATGAAGGCGTCGCTGTTGTCTACATCTCACACAGGCTCGAGGAGCTCGGCGAGATATGCAACCGGTTAACCGTGCTCAGAGACGGTCAATGGATTGCCACGCGAGACGTGAAAGACACAGACCGCGAAGAGATCATTCGGCTGATGGTGGGCCGAGAGCTGACACAGATGATTCCGAAAGAGGCGGCAACCATCAAGGAGCCGGCGCTGGTGGTTCGAGGGCTCTCGCGCAAGGGCGTGCTCCACGATATCAGCCTCACGGCTCGCCGAGGCGAGGTGGTGGGAATAGCGGGCCTCGTGGGCGCTGGACGAACCGAGCTCGCTCGAGCCATCTTCGGCGCCGACCGCATTGATGCGGGAACCATAGAGCTCCTGGGCAAGACCGTAAAAATACGCTCGCCGCAAGACGCTATCAAGCTTGGCGTTGGGCTGGTTACCGAGGACCGCAAGGCTCAGGGCCTCGTGCTGGGCATGGCCGTGCGAGAAAACATTACGCTGGCAAACCTCGGCGCCCTCTCGGTGTTCAACTTCATCCAAGCGGGACGCGAGCGCGACGTGGCTCGCAAGTATGTAACTGACCTTCAGGTGAAGACCCCGTCCATAGAGCAGACCGTACAAAACCTGAGCGGCGGAAACCAGCAGAAGGTCGTCCTTGCAAAGTGGCTCTTCACAGATTCGAAAGTGCTGATCTTCGACGAGCCGACGCGCGGAATTGACGTAGGGGCGAAGACGGAGATCTACCAGCTCATGAATCAGTTGGCGCGCGACGGCGTGGCGATCATTATGATCTCCTCGGAGCTGCCGGAAGTGCTGGGCATGAGCGACCGCATCCTCGTGATGCACGGCGGACGAATCGCAGGAGAGCTGAGTCGTGCCGAAGCAACCCAGGAGAAGATCATGCATCTTGCAACGGGTGGCGAATAGGCAGGCAGACTACTTCGGCCACCCGCCGTAGGATTTGCCCTCACGTGTGGCTAGCGATAGGCGGAATGCGTGGCAACTGCCATGTCGCCAATCTGCTCGCTCTCGAACTCTTCTTCGGTAACGAGCTTCTTGAAGAAAGCGCGAGCGGTGTTGCTGTCCATCATGCAGACAGACACAAGCTCCCACCCCTTGAGTCCCTCTGCCGTCAGCTTACCGTCGGACACGCTGAGATCCCGTAGAACCAGACTGTGGTAACGCCATCGCTGCATGATTATCTCCTTTGTGCGAGCGGCATCCAAGCCCTATCGTTCAAACTTCCGCTTGTAATCCTCCAGGCTGAACCGAAAGGCGGCGTAGGTCGAGCGTGCAGCGTCCACCAGACACTGCTCCTCCGACCGAATCTTCACGCGGCCACGCACATATTCTGTGCGTGCCGTGGCAGTTCCTGTCGCAGAGTCTCGCCAGATTACTTTCCGGTCCGATGCTCGAATGAGAGCCGCGGAGGCTTGGACCTCGGCATGCCTCTCTAATCCCGGCTTGTTGACTTTCGCCACGATGATGGAGGTCTCGGTGAGACCAGCCTCGCCTATTCTGCTCCAGAAGATGTAGTCCGCGCCCACCGAGGACGCCAGAAGGCATAGAGCATCAATGGGCGGACCTAGTGCTGCCCGAGAGACCAGTTCCTCAGAGAGGTTTAGCTTCGCGGCCGCCTGAGAAGCCGCGTCCGGATCCACCAGTGAGACTGCCGCGCCAACCTCAGGCTGCAGCAGCACATCGGCGTGTCGAGCCAGCATGGTTAAGCCCGATGGCAAGTCCTCAACTTTACCGCTGCGTGAAATCGATACACTGTCCGGCATTCCAGCCGGAACAATGAGCGCGGCTGCCGATCGAGCAAACGGATGCTCATCACCAGATACGAGCGAATGAACGAGTTGCCTAGCGGCTTGTGCTGCGGCGCGGCTCAACAACTCCTCGTCTGTACCCTGATACGCCTTCCTTAGTAGTCCCTTTGTCGTGCTAGATTCCCCAGAGGCAAAAAGAGTAATCGGCTCAACTCGTCCAGACGACATTCGAAGGCTCGATCGAACCCGAATCCACACTCTTCGCTCGAATCCGCTCCGCAGCGTGAGATGATCGATCTCGCATTCAAGCACCGCATCCTCGTCTGACTCGACCACGTTCAGCCCAGAGAGAAGCTGGACTCTCGCAACGATTGCATTCCTGAGGACATCTCGCGCCGCAGCGTGCAAACTAGCCTTGGCTGGCTCCTCAGTGCCGCCGAGCCCAACTCTCTTCGACGTGCGGGGCTTCGCCGGCGCCTCCAATTCACGTGGCAGTGCAAGTGCAATGCTGATTGGCGCTATGCGCAGACGGCGAACATATGCGAGTGGCGAGTGCGTAACAGACTGAGCGAATGACGTTTTCTCGGCGAAACCGGATGCAAGCAGCATCAGGCACAAGTACGGGAGTGTTCGCGATACCGGTTGACAACCATTCGCCCGCCTCTGTATACTCATGCGGCGTTGGCTGGACTTCAGGACCATGTGCGCCTCTTCTTTGCAGGAAACGACCTTGTCTCATTCCTATTGTATCAATTGCATGCGATGCTATCATACAGGCTGGTATCAACCCTTGCTCCACAATTGTAACCTATCCCGCGCGCGATGACACCGAATTTCCTTCAGGTCCGCCTCAGTGCGGCATGAGCTCGCCGAGGTATGGAAGTTCCGAGGACTTCTGTGGCAGTTGGTTCGCCGCGACATTAAGGTTCGCTACAAGAACTCGCGCCTAGGCTTCCTCTGGTCTATCGCCCCGCCGCTCATGCAGGTGGCGGTAATCACCTTTGCGTTCAAGCATGCCACGGACTTCGCGTCGAAGATACCCAGCTACTCGGCGTTTCTACTCGTCGCTATCATTCCTTGGACCTACCTACAGGTGGCGGTGCTGGACTCCAGCCAGTCGATCCTGCTTATGTACGGAGTGATCAAGAAGGTCTACCTGCCTCGCGAGATCATCCCACTCTCCAACGCGATCAGCAACTTCTTCCACTTCCTCATGTCGTGGGCCGTTTTCGGAGTCTACTGGTGGGGCATTCGCGGCGAGCCGATTCTCGTCACGACGCTGTGGATGCCCTACTTGATTCTCGTGCAGTTCATGCTCGTCACGGGCATCAGCCTGTTCGTGGCGTGCCTGAACGTCTT
This sequence comes from bacterium, assembly GCA_009885735.1. Lineage (GTDB taxonomy): Bacteria > Armatimonadota > Chthonomonadetes > Chthonomonadales > CAJBBX01 > VFKD01. The sequence goes on along the minus strand of VFKD01000567.1, from coordinate 922 downwards.
CTATGAAGACGTGAAGTACATTGTCAATATCATTTTGAGTCTCGGCTTGTTTGTGTTTCCGATCATGTATCTCATTGAGCAGGTCTTCTACTCCGACAAGATCGACAAGTTTGGCGGCAATGTTGGACTTGACCTCTACATGCACAATCCTGTCACGGAGCTTATTAACGGATATCGCAAGGTCCTGCTCGAGGCGCCTCACCCATCGGCGTTCAACGGCACCGAGTCCTTACCACTCAACGTGCCGGGTCTCCTCACCACCGGGGTCATCTCGTTTCTGGTTCTTGTCTGCGGCTACGCCTACTTCAACTCCCGCAAATGGCAGTTCGTGGAGCGCCCCTAAGTTGGCCGAAGCGGCAATCCGCATCAACGCCCTCTGCAAGTCGTTCGTGCTGCAGCATCGTGTGGCGGGAACTCTCAAGCGCGCGGTGATCAATGCACTCCGACGAAGCCCTCGCGAGATTCGTGAGGTGCTACATGCCCTCACACTGACGATAGACAAGGGCGAAACCGTGGCGCTTATTGGCCGAAACGGATCCGGAAAGTCCACGCTCCTGTCGCTCATCGCCCGTGTCTATCGCCCCACCTCCGGCTCGATCGAGGTTCTGGGCTCCATCGCCCCGCTGCTCGAGCTAGGCGCAGGATTTCACCCGGATCTAACGGGCCTAGAAAACCTCGAGCTGTACGGCGCAATCCTTGGCATGACGCCTGCAATACTCCGAGAGCGTCTGGAGTCTATCATCTCATTTGCCTTCGACACGCCTGATCTCGCGGAGAAGATCGACACGCCCCTTCGCAACTACTCGGACGGCATGAAGATGCGGCTGGGATTCTCCATCGCCATCCACACCGACCCGGCCATTCTAGTGGTGGATGAGGTCCTTGCAGTGGGAGACGAGGCGTTCCAGCAGAAGTGCTATCG
>VFKD01000039.1 GCA_009885735.1 bacterium | reverse complement strand
GCCACTGCGCTGAGAACAGATCGACCGATAACGCATGGAATCATCGCTTCCGTCGTCTCGCGGCCCAGATGAGGTGGTCTGCCATTGCGATAGGCACCTTGGAATTAGGGAACACTTTGCGATTGGGCATGTGGCACTCGATGCACTTTGACTTCGGGTTCACCCGGCACACCTTGCCGGCTACTGTCGTGGGAGTCACTACTGAACTCGGCGAGTGGCAGCCCAGGCACTTACTCTCGTAGAACCCATGATCTCTGCTCACATTGTCATGCGGAGTGTGACATGTCATACACGACAGCTTGTCATCGCTCTTCTGGAAGCACGGACTAAGCGACAGGCCATACGGCTGAAACCGCTGCGTCATGGTCTCCTGTTGGCTCCCGGCTCCAACGTCATTTGGGCCTCGGTGACATGTCGCGCAGAGGTCATTGATGCGCTGACCACCCACAAGGGCCAGTTTTTCCATCCTCCCGCTTGCGCCATCTCGGGCTCGCTCTGCGGCGACATGCTTGGCGCCCATGCCATGACAGGACTCGCAGCCTACACCTTGGAACTTAGGTTCCGCTTCCAATGAGTCGTTCGGCACGGCGACCGCATGGCACGAGATGCACTTGCGCGCGAATTCGCCCTCATGAGAATGGCCGAGTACGCCATCCGGCATCTCCTCTTGTCCGGGCGTTGGATGCCACTGCTTCTCGTGTGGAAAGTAGCTCAGTCTAAACTCAATGAGAGAGCTTGACCCAACCGGTGCGATGTACGTCATACCATATTTTCCAGAGCCCAGGACATAGCCAATCTTCTGCTTCTCACCACCTGGAGCTGTTGCGGCAAAGGAAAGCTTGTCTCCGTCGTCTACAATCGCGAAATCTGTGCCTGGGATTCTACCTGCCGGCGGTGCGAGGCTTGCCAGCGCCGATCGGGTTGCGGGCAGGAGCGTGCTTGCATGACCTGTACGCATATGGTCTTCAAACGCCTTCGTGTGGCAGTCCTTACACGCATCGTTGCCCACGAATGAGTTCGTTAGGGGAACTGCACTCGTCTTTATAGGCGGCGGTGAATTCTCTTCCGGCGCGCATCCAACCAGAACGGCGCCGAGCGCGACTGTGGACAGAGTTATGGAGAGAATTGGCCCCAAGGAATTCATGGTCGTGTACAAACATCCGATGCGCTGAAGTTAGGGTAGCTTAGGCTGGAGGGAACGGGTAGGAACTGAGTTGGATGCGCCGGGCAGCCCAATCTCGCTTGGCGGTGGCGGACCCGCAGTGTTTGGCGAGTCAGGGAAGTATCCAACACTCAATTTGTCTGGAGCTGCTGCAGCCATCTTCCTTGAAACTGTCGCGATCTCCTTCGTGAGCACAGCGTCACCCGGCTTCAGCTTGAGCGCAGTCCAATACTGCCAATACGCACCTATGAGATTGCCCTGAGCAAGATACCGCTTGGCCAGCTCCACCCGCAGTTTGGGATCGCCCAATGTCGCGGCAACTTTCTTCTCATACGCCTTCGTGCCATCGTGCATCTCGGTGAGCCGAGTGAACTCCTTCTGAGCCTTCTCGTATCCGGCGTTATTTCCGAGCCGCTGCTCGACGCGCGCCAGGTTGTACCAGCCCTGCACCGCCGATGGGTTGAGCTTCACCGTCGTTGTAAGGGCTTTGTGCGCCTCTTCGATCTCGTTGAAGCGAAGGTGAAGAGTGCCCAGATTAAATACAATGCCGGAGTCCTTGGGCCTCTCGGCTGACGCAGCGGCGAGGATAGGAACTGCGCGCTTGTAGTCCTCCACAGTGCGAGCACGCATCGCATAGGCCGAGCCGAGGGCTACCTTGTAGTTCAGTTCCGCAGGTTTAAGCTCAGTTGCCTTCAGGAACTCCGGGACAGCCTCAGCGAATCTGGCCTGGTATGCATACGAGTGCCCGCGCTCGACGTAATACTCCGCGCTCGCCGGCTTCAGCTTGATTGCTTTCGTGAGGAACTCGATGGCTTGTGCGGGGCGCATGGCCTCGTTCGCAGCCTTACCAAGCCGGAACCACGCCTCTGAATTGTTTGGCTCCAGCTCTGCCGCAAGCCGAAACTGAGTCTCTGCCGCATCAAACATCTGGCGCGACGAGAAGACATACCCGAGGCCTAGGTAGGCAACCGGGTCATCTCCGTCCAAATCTCTGGCTGCTAGGAGTAAGGGAACCGCGTCATCACCGCGCCCAAGCTTTGCATAGACATAGCCAAGGTGGGAAAACACCTGCTGAGCCGTCTTGTCTATCGCGGATTCCGGAAGCAAGTTCTGAGCAGACTTCAGGGTGATCATTGCGTCGTCGAGGCGATCTAGCGCGATGAGCCGCTTGCCGTACTCAAGCCGAGAGGAAGGCGGCGCTCCAGGAACAGAGGCTGCCGCGGAGAGCTGTTCGATGGACTTGCGTGAAACCAGTGCCTTGCGCAGATCTCCAGCCCTGGAGTACGCAAACACGGCAAGCACAACGCCGAGGATTACGACAAGCCTGAACGTGGACCGTCGTCGCTTGCTCGCAGGAGTTACTGCATCCGGGGCGGCGTCGCCGCCGCCCCGAGGGTCGTTCTTAGCGGCCACCTGGAGGGCCACCACCAGGTCGCATTCCCGGCGCGCCGGGAGGCGGTCCACTGCCCTGCTGAGGAGGCGCGGAACTGCCCTTCATCTGCATCTTTGGCTTCTTCGTTACGGGGTCGATCCAGCTTGGAGGGGGAGTCGACTTGGACGCGGGCGGAGCCAGGTTCTTCTTGGCCAGGAACCCCAAGAACACTACGACCGCGATGATTGCGATTATGACTGTAGGTATCGCTGCACTTTGCCTCATTTTGAACCAAGGACCTCCGTGTAGTTCTCTTGGCTAGGTCAGGAATGTAGGCAGCATTGCGAGCAATGAAATCAAGCTGGTATGTACAACTCAAGCTACCCCTACATCAGTCCCAGAAAGAAGTCCTTGGCTGCCAGACTGGCTCTACATTTGCCATGCTAGCCATATTCAGCAAACCTAATGAGGAACATTGTCCGGAAAGTAAACTGGCGATTGTCGCTTTGGCCGAACGTCGTCTCCGCAATAATGGTCGACCTTCTCCGTCATCCACGACATGTTGTTCTTGTAGCCCGCGTGGCCGTCAACGTATGAGATTACCTCCCCGTCGCCGTGGCGAACCGTATGCTTCCACGCTTCGTAGTCCCTGTGCGATCCCCATGCACCCCAAGCACCTGCATTTGCGAACCAGGTGCGGGTTGGGCCAAACGGTGGCCATTGGTCGCACTCGTCCCCCGCGTCATTACCGAGGAGGGGGCCAATCGCATCGCTGTACATTACGGTACTAGATGGATAGCCTATCGCAGCGGTGCTGCGATACGTGCTCTCAATGCTTACCAGATGCTCGTTGATGCCGTAGCTGCTGCGATAGTACTTGGTCGGCCGTGAACCCGTGAGGATCGCATAGCCCCAACCGTTGGTGTCGGCGTCGTTACGGGTATCGTTCGAACAGGCATAGACACCTGTGCTCTTGATGTATGGCAGCGTCTGATTCATCCACCAGCCTGCGCCCTGCGGCGTGTTCCATGAATCATTGATTCCATCCCTGCCCCAATCCCAATACGAGAACTGCTCGTCGTAATCCTGGATGTACATGAGCTGGGCGAGTGCAAGCTGCTTGAGGTTCGAAATACAGCTCGCCTTGCGTGCCTGGTTTCGCGCTTGCGCGAAAACAGGGAAGAGAATAGCAGCCAGAATCGCTATGATCGCGATAACAACGAGCAACTCGATCAGCGTAAATCCGCTTCTCTTCTGTCGGGCATTGACCATGACCTGCCTCCTAGAGGTGAGAATGAAGGATCGCCGTGCCTGTTTTTCCGGCCCGGTGCGCCCACGGCGGCGCAACAAACTCGTTCCATAATCACAAGTGATTGCTTAGGGCATAAACCAGCCAACCTACACGGCTGGAGACCGGTGGATGCAGACCAGGTACACGCTCGACAGGCTGTGACAATTGCAGCTACATGATATACACGGCATGTTGAAATGTCAAGAGTTCGAATTGCATCTGTTACTGCTCAGCGAATTTGTCCGAGTGTGGCCCATCCTTGAAGCATTGAGACTCTCGCTCTGAACAAGCAGTAGCAGCCAAGAGCATTCGCTGTACATCTCGCACATCGACCGCTGCCGACGAGCTTGGGGGCGGAGTGTCTACGTTCACCTCTTTGGGAACTACAGTCGGAGCGCAGCCGATCACGACTACAGCGAGGGCGATGGGCAGGCCGAGCGCTAGAATGTTAAGTGCCCAGCGGAGCGCGGATCGACGGACCGACAGATTCTGATTCGGTAGCAAGCGCCTCGAGCCTAACGCTCCGGCCGGAGCAACGGGAACAGCACGACGTCCCGAATAGAAGCCGCGCCGGTGAGGAGCATCACCATGCGGTCAACGCCTATGCCAAGGCCGCCCGTGGGTGGCATGCCGTACTCGAGCGCCCGAATGTAGTCCTCATCCATCGGATGCGCCTCGTCGTCGCCGGCGGCCCGCTGGCCGAGTTGGTCCTCGAACCGAGCGCGCTGATCAAACGGATCGTTGATCTCCGAGAAGGCATTGCCTAGCTCCTGAGTGCCGATGTATATCTCGAATCGTCGTGCAAGGGTGGGATCATCCTGCCGGTGCTTGGCAAGCGGCGAGGTCTCCACAGGAAAATCGGTGATAAAGGTTGGTTCAATGAGGTTGGGCTGAGTGAATCGCTCGTGCAGCTTCTCGATAATGCCGCCCACGGTGTTCTCTCGGTCGGCGGGCACACCTACCCGCTCGCAGGCTGCTCTAGCCGACGCAATGTCTCGAAGTTCACCCGCCTCCACACTCGCATACTCTCGAATGCCGTCCAGCATCGCCAGCCGCCTCCAAGGGCGCACGCCGAGATCGATCTCCTTGGTCTGCATCTCGCCGGCGGCCCCTCGCAGCTTGCAATCGAACCTTGTACTGCCGTTTACCGCGCAGTTCACGGCAACGAAGAACTCCTCGACCAACTCCATGATGTCCTCGAGATTGGCATAGGCCTGGTACAACTCCATCATACTAAACTCCGGGCTGTGGCGCGTGGAGACACCTTCGTTGCGAAAAACCCGGCCAATCTCGTAGACCCGCTCTAGGCCGCCCACAGTGAGCCGCTTCAGGTAGAGCTCGAGGGAGATGCGCAGCTTGAAGTCGAAGTCGAGCGCATTGTGATGCGTCATGAAGGGCCGCGCCGCCGCGCCGCCCGCTACGGCTTGTAGCACGGGCGTCTCGACCTCAAGGAAGCCTCGCCCATCAAGGAAGCGGCGCATCTCGCGAACGGCAAGACTGCGCTTGACCAGCACTTCGCGCGCCTCGGGGTTAACCAGCAGGTCGACGTACCGCATTCGATAACGCTGCTCTATATCACCGAGCGAATTCGTGTGGTCACCGTCATACTGTTTGCCGACCGGCAGCGGGCGAAGGCACTTGGCAAGAAGAACTAAATTGCGAACGTGAACGCTGATCTCGCCGGTTCGGGTCGTGAAGACCTCGCCTTCAGCGCCGAGGATGTCTCCGTAATCGAAGTCCTTGAATCGCTCGTAGGCATCGCTCCCGACGTCGTCTCGGCGCACATAGATCTGCATCTTCCCGGAGTCGTCAGTCAGCTCCACGAAGGCGGCTTTGCCCATCAGTCGTGGGGGCTGGAGCATGCGGCCTGCAATCCGAACGGATTGTCCTTGGAGAGAATCGTAGTGGGCTCGAACGTCGTTTGCAAGGTGAGTTCGGTCGTAGCGCTCTACGGCAAAAGGGTTCTCGCCGGCGGCTTTAAGCGCCTCCAGCTTGCTGACTCGGAGTTGTCTCTGCTCAGAGTCGTCGGTCATTTGCGAATGAGCTCAACCCGATAGCGAATGTGGCCGCCGGGCGTGGCGACATCCACCTGGTCCCCCACTTTCCGGCCCCACATGGCCTCGCCAACCGGGCTTTCGTCCGAAATGCGGTCATTGTCCGGATCCGACTCCACCGAACCTACGAGGGTAAACTCCCATTTGTCCTTGGTGCCGGTCTCTTTCACGGTCACCACCGAGCCGATGCCTATCTGGTCCGTGGGTACCTCGGAGGGCTGAACTACGTGGGAATTCTGAATAATACGTCTGAGCTCTTGGATGCGCCCCTCGACGAAGGCCTGTTCGATCTTGGCCTCCTCGTACTCCGCGTTCTCCGTAAACTCGCCGAACTGCTTGGCGTCGCGAATACGATCCGCCACTTCCGTGCGCTGCACGGTACGGAGCCGTTCGTACTCCTTCTCTATCTTCTCAAATCCCACCGCGGTGACATAGATCAGGTGGTCGCTCGACATCCGGTTCTCCCTTGCAGGACCACGATGCACTAGAAGCAAAGAAGCACCGACGCCCAGAAGGACATCAGTGCTCGCACTTCACGGCACGCATATGCAGCCATTCTACCACACGCCCCCGGCGGGCGTCAATGCGCGCGCAGCGCCGATTTACACTCGCAGCTGCCATTGACGCGGCACGAGGCTGTGTGATAAACTTCAGTTCTTCGGAGCCGTACCCAAGTGGTTAAGGGAGAGGTCTGCAAAACCTCTATTCAGCGGTTCGATCCCGCTCGGCTCCTTTCACACGTCCCCGCCGCCCAGCGGCCGGGGACGTTCTGTTATCCAGGGCTGCTGTCGAGCGTTTCTGCTAGCAGCATGCAGCCACACCAGCCCGAGCAACGTACAACCTAGCCTTGGTCCAGGAGTAGTCCAGCATGACATCCACCCTGCCGGTAGGGATCGACGATCCAATAAACGCGCTCATTCTCTCGGTCTCGGAAGATTGCGTGCAGGGCTTCCATGAGCATCCGTTCAGCGAGATCGCTGTTCGCACCAAGCTGGATATTCCCACGGTCCTAAGTCGGATCCGCGGAATGCTGGAGGCCGGCACTATTCGCCGCGTGAGGCAAACGCTTATGGCCACGAACTTGGCGCCGGGTGCGCTTGTGGCCTGGGTAGTGCCTGAGGCCAAGCTAAACTCAGCGTTCGACTGGATGCACGAGCACGATCCGTTCACAGGGCATGTCGTCATTCGCTCCACCGACGCGGAGATACCGGGCGCGCGCTACCGTCTGTGGACCACACTGAAGGTGCCTGTAGGGCACGATATGGAGGAGCACTGCCGCATCCTATGCAGTGCAACCGGCGCCGGGGCATTCAAACTGATGCCGGCGAAGCGCCTCTTCGCCTTGGGAGTTGGGCACATCCGCAGGCGAGCGCTGGAGCCGGGCTCCAAGTCAGACGAACCAGCGGAGATCCACGACACGGAGTTGGTCTCTCTCTCGGACATCGAGTGGAGGGTCCTGCACGTGCTTAAACGAGAGTTGTCAAGCAGCGAGGTCTCGGACGACCTCTGGGAGAAACGAGCCGAGGAAGTTGGGGTGAAGCTAGATCAGTTCCTGGGCGTGGGCCGGGCGCTCAACGAGCGCAGAGTTATCGGCAGATTCAGCACCTTCCTAGAGCACTATAAGCCTCTCAGCACTGGCGAGCGCGTTACACGCTTCAATGCGTTGTTTCACTGGAGAGTGCCGGTTGGCCGCGAAATCGAAGCGGGACAAGAACTGGGACGATTTCATATCATGACCCACGCCTATTGGCGCGAAGGCGGCCCGGAGTTTGGTAACGTGAACATTATGGGCGTGGCCCACGGCACGGACAAGGCCCGCCTGCTCGAGCACAAAGCCGCGATCGACGCCCACTTTGCCGAGATTGGGCTTCATATTGGCTACACAAACGTCTTCTGGGGTGGCCGCAGCGAGATCAAGCCGAGCGAGATATCGCCGCTTGCATACCAGGATTGGCTCGCCCAAACGAACGTACAAGGAAACCCGCTCGTGCCGGCGACCGTTGCGCACCCTCATGCCTGACGCTAGAACAGTCTGACACCAAAATGCAGGCGGCCTCCTGATATCGGACAACTGTACCGACGAATGATTACAGGGAGCGCATTGTGAGCATATTCACAAGTTGACAGGCATCACTTCGGAAGGATATAATGGCCTCGCTCGAGCTACACAGCTCTGCACTCTTGTGCGTCCGGTTTCGCCTAGCCTGACGCGAGCGTATCGAGCGCGCGCCTGGTCCGCGTGCCACATCCCAATCCCCGAGCGGAGCGCTCAGGAGAGGCTGCATGTTTTGTAAGTGGTGCGGACTGGAGAGCACGACAACTGACGTCTGCAGTTGGTGTCGTCGCCCGTTTGGGAGTCCTGCCCAAGCATCGCCCGCGTCGCAGCCTGCCGCAGCCAAGGCTGTCGCCCCGCCGCAGCAGCGAAGTTCTGCTTCGCCTCAGGCTGCAGCAAGCCCTCTGCCGGACGACATGGACGATGATCTCTCGCCCAGCCCATTTGGCTCTCCTATGTTGCCCCAGTCGCCGGCGCGACCTGTGGCCGCGCCTTCCGCACCGCCGCCCGCACCTCCTGCGGCGCCGACAGCCCCTGTTTTCACACCCGCAAGCCGACCTCCCAGCCCACAAGCGGCTCCACCCTCTGCTCCGCCTGCCAGAACGCTTCCTCCGGCGATCCCACCGGCCCAAAGGTCCGCGCCGCCGCCCCCGCTTCCGCTTGGTCGCGTCGGTTCCACCTACACGCCGCCGGTAGCCAGGCAGCCGGCCGAGGGGCCGTCACTCGAAGCCATTCCGATTCGCAGGTCCGGCCTAGGCGCGCCGCTGGACATCAAGAAGCCCGAACCGCCTCCACCTTCAGTCATGCCTCCTGCTCACGCGGCGCCGCCTGAAGCTCCAACTGCATATGTCGCGCCGGCGCCAGTCCGTTTGGCTCCGCCGGAGCCGGAGCCGGAGCCGTTCATTCCTGCCCCACCCATCGTGGCGGCTCCGCCGACTCCCGCGCCCATCACACCGCCGCCACCTGTGGTGATGCCACCGCCTGCTCCCGTCATGGCGCCGCCGCCTGTCATGTCACCGCCACCCGCCCCGCCAATGGCGGCGAGATATAACGAGCCGGACCCTATCGACGACGAACCTGGATTTGTCGCGCAGGCGCCTAGGCAGTTTGACCTGGGATCCGGTGGAGGACTGGCTCCGCCGCGGTCGCCGCTCACGGGTCCATCGTCCAGTCCTGAGCCTGGACCGTTCAACGGGCGAAGCGGCGGCCACAAGACGCTCTGTAGATGGTGCGGGATGGATAGCGACTCGAGCGACACATGTACGTGGTGCCGCAAGGATTTGAGGTCACTTCCGCCTACAACCCCTGCGATGCTGCAGCCAGTAGGAACGTCCAAGCGACACAATCCGCCAAATCGCGGCCCTGTGCGCCAAGCCGTATCCCGAACGCCCGCCACGGTTCCAAGTACACAGTCGTCTGTGGCTACGGCGAAGGCCCCTGCTCTTGGCTCGTTTCAGGCGCAGAAATCGAAGTACTATTCAGACAAGGTGATGGACCCAGTCTCCGGCGCTCACTATGACCCGGATACTGGGCAGTCGGTTGATCAGGTAGAGTTCAAGACGCCCGGAATTGGCAATGACGAGGTTCGAAGCGACCTTCAGAACGCGGGCAAGTATCTGCTCGTGCTCATTGGGGTTGTGGCCCTGCTGAGCGGCATCGGCAAGTTTATGCCGTCCGCATTTCTAGCCCTTCTGGCGGTTGGGGCGGGTAGTGCTGGGCTCCTGCTGCCGATGATGCACGTGGTGCCGTTCGCGCATCAGGACAGCGACGAGGTAACGCTTGCGGTTGCGTTCATGCTCATTTTAGGACCGATCGTGGGCGGAATCTGCTATATCGTTCTTTGCCTAGCTAGGGGCAGCGGCAACCCAGCACTGGTAGGCATCTTCATCACCTACATGCTCGTGCGGGTGCCTCTCGACCTTGTAACAGGGCATCCGTTGATATTCGCGAGCTTCCTTCCCTTTACGCAGCCACCCACAGGAGTTAGCTGGGCCGACCATCTTGTGGGCATCTATTGTGTAGGAGCGGGTGTGGTGGGCTGGTACGCCGCAGACTCCTTCCGAAGCCTGGACGACTAACTCACGGGGCACTGTTGCGGCGAGAGCGCGGTCTCGCTGCAGCCGAAAGACCGTGGAGTGAATGAAAGACGATCTGCGAAGCGCGTACCGTTATCTTACGGCAATGGTCGGCGTCTCGTCGGCCATCGTGTCCGTCGCTTGGATCATTCCAACCGCATACGTTTCACTTCTGTGCATTGGCATGCTCATCGCCGGAGTTCTGATGCCCCTGATGCACGTCGTGCCATTTGCACATCAGGATAGCGACGATATAGTCCTTGCAGTCGTGTTGTTTCTAGTGTTCGGGCCCCTATCGGGCGGGTTCGCCTATGTTGTACTCTGTGTAATGAGGTCAAGTGGCAGTCCCACGATAGTAGGGATATTCATCTCGTACCTGCTCGTCAGAGTGCCGATAGATATTGTGACCAGCCACCCATGGAACTTCTCAAGCTTTCTGCCCTTCACGGGCGTATCAGCGGGAGAATCCTGGCTGCAACATCTTGTGGCGCAGTACTCTATCCTTGTCGGGCTCGTGGGCTGGTACGCTGCGGATTCTTTCAGAAGTCTGGACGACTAGCCCCGATTGAGAACCTCGGAGCCATACCAAAAACAAGGAGGCCCTCGCGAGAAATCGCGAGGGCCTCTTCATAACTCCGTCTGACGTTAATACCTAAGCTGACAGCGCCTGCAGCGCTCGGAGCACCTCACCGTTGCTCGGCTCAATGAGCACTTCGGCGCCGATGAGCACAGTCGGAACTTTCCGGGAGCCCCCGTTCGCGGCTTTCATGCGGTCTTCCGCACCCTCTGTCCTGTCTACATCTACCTCTTCAAACGAGATTCCGGACCGTTCGAAGAGCCTCTTCACCCTCGTACAATCCGGGCACCAAGACGTCGTGTACATCATAATCTGATCCGGCAAGCTAGCGAGTCCTCACTTGGTTTTGTCGTCGTCCCCGCCAACCCTAGGGCGTGCGAGCAGCGACGTTTTGGTCGGTCGTAGGTACAACTCGAATCTCGGCGCCCAGCTCTCGGAAGCGGCGCCGAAGAGCATCCGCCTTACGGTCGGGCACGTTGCGAAGTATTGTTAGCGGCAGAGTCTGCATCTCTTTGCGCGCGTCCGGCAGGTTGCATACGAGTATCGACTGCAAGGCCATTGCAACCTCCGCCTCCTGCCTTCCAATACCCGTGAGCAGTACGTCATAGTTCCTCAGCACATCCGAGTTCTCGGCCACCACCGCGGTCGGGTTGTTCGGATCCGTAAGCCGAAGGGTGCGCCCGCAGTTGTCGCACGTGTAGGCCGTTGCTTTCACCGAGACCTTGTGTTCCGCCTTGCAAACAGTGCAGACAATGGAGCGAATAGGCACCAGTTTGCCATCTTCCACTTGCAGGACTCGATCACACTTCTCGCAGTGAAAATCGTCCGTGAGGTCCCCTACGACTCCATTGTCGGCGCCGCAGAACGGACACTCGACCCTCGCTGTTTTCACAGAGCGTGCGTCCTTTACGCGCTTTCCGGCAACGCAGGCGATGATGAACCCCGCTCCAATGCCAAAGCCGCTTAGGACCTCCATTGCGGGCTGGTTCGCCAGCCTAAACAGCCACAGAGCGATCATGGAGATGACTGCCAAGACAACGGCGCGCACGAGCAGAGTGCCTGCATCTGCGTAGCCGGATTCTAGAACATCGGAACGAGTAGTCACCGGCTTTGGCATCGCAGACTCCTCAAGAAGCTCAATATTGCAATGAATTTAGCGTTGGACCCAAGCCTGGACTGTCTGCACCGTCGCGTCTGAGTCAGTATATTTGTGTCCTGTTCGGTTGTCAAGAGCGTACCCTTGCCGGGGCCGCCCCGAGAGGTGCCGGTATGCTATACTCAACTGCTTTCGTATCAACCCTTACGTCCGCCAGGAGCCACTAAATCGTATGACCACCATTACCGATGTCGTCGGCCGCGAGATACTCGATTCGCGGGGGAACCCGACGGTCGAGGTTGAAGTTTTCCTAGAAGACGGCTCTATGGGCCGCGCCGCGGTACCCTCTGGTGCATCTACCGGCAAGCATGAAGCCAAAGAGCTGCGCGATGGAGATTCTGCACGCTATCTCGGAAAGGGAGTGCTGGGCGCCGTAGACAATGTGAACGAGCGTATAGCGCCTGAGATTATCGACCTGGATTCCGTGGACCAGATCGGCATCGACCGCTTGATGATCGAGATGGACAACACGCCGGACAAGTCGGTGCTGGGCGCAAACGCAATTCTTGGGGTTTCGCTGGCGGTTGCAAAGGCTGCGGCGGCCTCCCTTAGGCTGCCGCTCTATCGCTACCTGGGCGGTGTCTCGGCGAGGTCGCTTCCTGTGCCGATGATGAACATCCTTAACGGCGGCAAGCATGCCGACAGCAATGTGGATTTCCAAGAATTCATGGTGATGCCGGTTGGCGCGGACAACTTCTCGGAAGCCCTGCGAATGGGCGCCGAGGTGTTCCACGCGCTCCGCAAGGTGCTTCAGGGCAGAGGGCTCAATACAGCGTATGGCGATGAGGGCGGCTTCGCCCCGAATCTAGGCTCGAACGAAGAGGCCGTCCAGGTCATAGTCGAGGCTATCGAGCAGGCCGGCTACCGGCCCGGAGACCAAATCTACATCGCCCTCGATCCCGCGGCCACCGAGCTCTATGAGAATGGCAAGTACGAGCTTAAGGGTGAAGGGCGGTCACTTTCGTCCGAAGAGATGGTGGACTACTGGGCAGCCCTAGTGAACCGCTACCCTATCATCTCCATCGAAGACGGCCTCGCCGAGGACGACTGGGATGGCTGGAAAATGCTCACCGAGAGGATTGGCGACCACGTGCAGATCGTGGGAGACGATCTCTTCGTAACCAACACAGAGCGCCTCGCTAAAGGCATCAAAATGGGCGTGGCCAACTCAATTCTGATCAAGGTCAACCAGATCGGAACTCTGACAGAGACCTTGGAAGCAATTGACATGGCAAAGCGTGCGGGATACACGGCCGTAGTGTCCCACCGGTCCGGCGAGACCGAAGATACCACCATTGCGGATATCGTAGTGGCGACGAACTCCGGCCAGATCAAAACTGGCGCTCCAAACCGGTCGGACCGCGTTGCGAAGTACAATCAGCTCCTTCGCATTGAGGAGGAGCTCTCCGAAGTGTCGCGCTTCGGGGGCTGGAAGGCGTTCTACAACATCCGATAGGCGGGCTCTCGCACAGAACATGCGCAGAACCAAGATTGTCTGCACAATTGGACCGGCGACCTCCAGCAGGGCGCGGCTCGCCGAGCTCATCTCAGCCGGAATGGATGTCGCTCGCCTAAACTTTTCGCATGGAGACCATGCCACCCACGCTGAGGTCATTCACAACATTCGCTCCATAGCGGCCTCTGTGGGCAAGCCGGTGGCGATACTTCAGGATCTCTCGGGCCCAAAGATACGCTTTGGTCCCATTGCCGGTGGCTTTATCCAGCTAAAGAGGGGCGCGCAGATTGTACTGCGCGAGGGTGAGTGCAAACCGGGTGAACAGGCGGTCCGACTCCCGGTTCCTGCGCTCCTTCAGGCCCTCACAGTGGGCTGTAAGCTGTTTGCCGATGACGGCAAGATAGAGCTTCGAGTCATCGGACTTCAGACCGACGGAGTGCTTGTGCGGGTCATTGTAGGCGGACCATTGGGCAGCCACAAAGGCGTCACTGCCCCTGGCGTAGGCCTCGATATTCCAGCAGTCATGCCGAAGGACATCGCCGATCTTGCGTTTGGGCTTCAGAACGGCGTAGACTGGATTGCAGCCTCATACGTGCGCGGCCCGGACGACCTGAAACCCTTGCGCGAGACGATGGCTCGCCTGGGAATCCACCGGCCCGTAATCGCCAAGATCGAGAAGGTCGAAGCCGTACAAAACCTGAGCGGAATTCTCGACGCGGCAGACGGCGTGATGGTCGCCCGTGGGGATTTGGGAGTTGAGGCCCCCATCCATGAGGTTCCCCTGCTCCAAAAACGCATAATCCGAGACTGCAATGCCGTGGGACTTCCCGTGATTACAGCGACGCAGATGCTGGACTCGATGATGCACAACAAGCGGCCTACGCGGGCGGAAGTAACCGATGTGGCCAACGCAATCCTGGATGGAACCGACGCGCTAATGCTGAGCGGAGAAACCGCCATGGGAGACTATCCTATTGACGCTGTGCGCATGATGGCGGCCGTTGCCCGGCGAACCGAGACCTCGCTGCCGGACCAGCGAACCTTCACAAGCAAGTCGCGCGGACCACAGAATGTGGCTGAATCCGTGGCCTCCGCCGCAGTTGAGATCGCTACCGCAGTGCGGGCCAAGGCCATCGTTTGCGCCACCACGTCTGGGAGCACCGCGCGGCTCATCTCCAAGTACCGTCCTGATACCGCTATAGTTGGCGCTACCTCCTCGGAGACAACGCTTTTTCGATTGGCGCTCTCCTGGGGGGTGTTGCCGTTGAGCATTGGCCCTGTGCGTGATACGGACGAAATGATGGAGGCGGCCATCCATGCGGTCGTCGAGCACCGGATAGCGCGGACGGGAGACCGGATAGTGCTCACGGCCGGAGTTCCAGTCAACCTAGTCGGCAGCACAAACCTGATCAAGGTCCACGTTGTCGGACAGCCTGTCCGTCCGGAAACTGCAATCAAGTAGTCGCAGAGGAGCGTATAACGTGACGCAGTCCAAAAAAGCGCCCGTAAAGCAATCGAAATGGGAGACGTTCTTCTTGGTGACGGCATTGGTCTGCGCCTGCTTCGTCCTGTGCGCCGCAGGCATATGGGCCGGAAGACCCCACATGCACGCCAAGACGCTGGAACTGCGCAATCAAGAGATTGAGCGAACGCTGATTGCAGAACGTCGCAGACTCGACAAACTTGAGCGCAAGGCAGCCGCGATAGACTCCGATCAGGGCAAGGAGACAGAGGCGCGAAACATCGGCTTTGCTCGCAAAGGCGATGTTCCGCTCATCCTGTCGAGGTAAGAGCGTGTTGCCCATCGAGCCGCTTGTCTGCCTGTCCGACGTGCATGCCGGGTACGGCCGCCGAGAGGTGCTCCGAGGCGTCGATCTCAATATATTCCCCGGTGAGCTTGTTGGATTGCTAGGAACGAACGGTAGCGGTAAGTCCACGCTCATCCGCGTAGTCGCGGGCTCCTTATCTCCAACGCGAGGAGAGGTCAAACTTCTCGGTCGTGACGCTGTCGGCATGACATCCCTGGAACGAGCTGCGGCCAGAGCAGTCGTCCCCCAGACCGAGCCGGCGGCATTTGGCTTTACGGTGCGCGACATGGTGCTTATGGGCAGGCATCGCCACGCCGCTGGCAGAGCGCGGCTAAGCCAGGACGATCACCTAGCAGCGACCAGAGCAATAGTCTCTGCAGATCTATTGTCCCTTGCGGAGCGGCCCGTAACGGAAGTCTCCGGAGGTGAACGCCAGCGCACGCTATTGGCTCGGGCGCTCGCGCAAGAGACACCCATTCTGCTACTGGATGAACCCACGGCACACCTGGACTTGTCTCATCAGGTAGAGTCCATGAGACTCGTACGAAACAGGACGCACCGGGACGGCTCGTGCGCTCTTGCCGCACTTCATGACCTGAATCTGGCCGGCGACTGGTGCGACCGGATAGTCATCATCGACGACGGAGCGATCGCTGCAGATGGACCACCGGAAGCTGTGCTCACCACGAGCATCATCAGCCGCGTGTTCGGAGTCAAGGTGAGCGCCTTTCGGCACCCGGCTACGGGCAGAAGTTCGGTGGTGTTTGATCCTGGAGACCTAGACATCCTGGATTCAACCAGCGCACTCCGCGTACACCTTGTGTGCGGCGGAGGCGTTGGGGCCGAGATGATGGGCGCACTGGTGAGATCAGGATTCTATTTAACTGCCGGAGTGTTGAACCGGCTGGATACGGATGCCGTCGCTGCCGAGGCGATGGGAATTGAGACCGTGCTTGAGGAGCCATTTAGTCCTATAGGCGAAGTGGCAGCCGTAAGATGCCGCAAAATGATTGAGCAGGCAGATGTCATCGTAGTTGCGCCTATACCGTTCGGTTTCGGCAACGTTCGGAATCTGGTGGAGGTACGCGAGGCCCAATCGGGCGGTTCGCCGGTAGTGGTGATGGGAGATTCACAATATTTAGGCCGCGACTTCACAGGGGGAGAAGCAGCGGCTTTGCTTGAGCGCATGGCAAATGACGGAGCCATAGCGACGAGCACGCTGTCGGAGACTATTAGCGCGCTAAACCAGATGAGCCAAACTGTGAACTGACATCAATTTGGGGAGCGTGCAATGAAAGTATTGGTCGTGGACGACGAGCGTCCGATTGTTGATGCCGTATCATACAGCCTTCGTAAGGAGGGCTTTGAGGTAGTGACCGCGGGCGAGGCGGAAGCGTGTATTTCGTCGGCAAGAACAGATAAGCCGGACATCATTATCCTCGACGTGATGCTCCCAAGCGCCAGCGGCTTCGATGTTTGCAAGGCGCTTCGACGGTTCACCACCGTCCCGATCATCATGCTCTCTGCTCGAGCGGAAGAGACGGACCGCGTAATAGGACTGGAGCTGGGTGCGGACGACTATGTGACCAAGCCGTTCAGCATGCGGGAGCTGGTTACGAGGGTGAAGACTGTGCTGCGACGGTCCCGCGGAGAGTCGAACGACACGGATGCGAAGACCCTTGAAGCGCAGAATCTCCGGCTAGACAGCGCGAAGCACGAGGTCTCACGTGATGGCGAGAAGATTGAACTAAGCCTGAAGGAGTTCGACCTGCTCAAGTTCCTCATGAGCCACCCAGGACAAGCGCTCTCGCGGCAGGTGCTCCTCGACCGCGTGTGGGGGGAAGACGCCTATGTCGGCGAGCGGACCATCGACGTACACATCAGGTGGCTTCGAGAGAAGATAGAGACGGACCCAGCCGTACCTGCGCTCATCCAAACCGTTCGGGGCATCGGGTACAAGTTCACAGGCGGACGCTAGTGTGGCCCACGATTGCCCTGGCTCTCGGGCTCGCTTGTGGGCTTCTCCTTTGGATTGCCATAGCCCGCAGTGCGCGGCTCAAAGCTGTGGAGCAGCGCCTAGAGGATAGCGCAGAGTCTGTACGAACTGTCGAGCGCGAGGTCGAGGCAACGAAGCGAACCCTCGCGTCGCTGGTCAACTCTCCCGGTTCACTCGTTCTGATCACCGATGCGTCCGATATGGTGGTCTCGGCGAGCCGCGAATGGTCATCCTTGGCAGCCAGACCAGGAACACAGTTGGTTAACCAACCCATCTCCCACGTACTGATGATAGGCGATATTGAGCGCCTACAGCGCGATGCGCGCACGGCCGGCGGGCCGATACAAGGCGATGTACGAATAATCGGCGCGCGAAGGCCGGCTATGAGCGCCATGGTTGAGGCGCTCAGGAATTGCGATGGGGCAGTCGACGGATTTGTGATCTCATGCACGGGCCAAGAGGCCGCCAAGCGCCTTGAGGCGGTACGTCGCGAATTTGTGGCGAACGTTTCACACGAGCTTCGAACACCCCTCACGTCCATTCGGGCCATGGCAGAGACTCTACTAGATGGGGCTAGGCTGGACGAGGAGGTTGCCGAGCAGTTTCTGGGCTCGATCATTGGAGAAGCGGACCGTCTCCGACGAATTGCGGACGACCTCCTCGTGCTTGCAAATGCGGAGAGCCGCGCGCCAAAGCTCGACCGAGTTAACGTTTCGGACCAATCGCGACATGTGATGGACAGAATGGCGCCGCAGGCCGAGCAGGTGTCGGTTAAGCTCTCGTGCAGGGTAGCGGACGACACGATAGCTATCGCCGATGCCGATGCTGTGGATCAGATTCTCACAAACCTGCTGGACAACGCGATCAAATATAGCCACGGCGGAGCAGTCACGATGACGATTGGAACTGCCGAAGAGGCCGTGGAGATTCAAGTCGCTGATACGGGCATCGGAATTCTTGCCGAGCACCTCCCACGCCTGTTCGAGAGGTTCTACAGGGTCGATACAGCGAGATCGCGGGCGTCCGGCGGCACTGGTCTTGGCCTCGCGATTGTGAAGCACTTAGCGGAGACCGCTGGGGGTTCCGTCTCGGTTGAGAGCGAATTCAACCGTGGTTCGGTCTTCACCGTTCGCCTGCCCAAGGCGCCCGACCTGGCGGCAGACGAGAACTTGGCGCTCCTGGCACAAACGGCTTAGGCTACGACGAGGGCAGAGCCAGACACGCGCTACGATGGTTCGGCAGGAGCCTCCACTAAGACTCGCGCGTCCCCTACTCTCTTGGTGAACCGAATGTTGTCGAAGTACTCCAGGGTAGGCACCGCATACTTTCTGCTTGTGCTGGTTAGGTCCCTGAACTGGCTGACTGTGATGCAGCCCTCACGCTCCACTTGCTCGCGCACCACTCGTTTTGCCTGATCCACGACCGATGCGGGATAGAAGAGCCCCTCGGCAATTCTCACCAGGGTTCCGCGGTCCACGGCGACGTGGACCATCGATTCCACGGCCTCTAGAGGCACGCGGAGGGTCTCGACCACCTCTTCGAGCGATGGGGAGGCATAGCCCGCGGTTTCGAACACATGCATCACGCGATCGAACATTGCCTGTTGCTTCGGCGTCAGCGCAACCTTAAAGCCCTCCAAGCGCACTGTGGCGCCGTCGGTGGTGATGATCCCGCCGCGCTGCAAGTGATGCACGAGCGATGAGTATGTTCGCGGCTCAGTGTTTCGCCCGAGCGACCCACGGAGGTCTTCCTTCGGCATTCCAGGACGGAGCGGATGCGCCGAGTGATAGGCCGACAGCGCATCTCGTACGCGCTCGCCGACCACCTGGAGCGCCGCCTTGTCGAGGATGCGCTCCTTGTCGATTGCGATTGCGTCGCCTTGTGACTGCAAAAGCTCGATGGCGGCTGCCGCATCTTCGTCCGATAGACCCAGGTCGCGAGCGCATTCCTTGCGAACCCGTCCCAGCGGGGCAGCTCTCAGCCAAGTGGACACAAGGTCCTGGGGCGACCCATGCTGTCTCGCTGTAAGGGCTGCGATGACTGCCGCGTCGCGCCGCTTGTGCTTTGGGGGATCAGGGTCGAGCACGGCCCCGCCGCCTATCGTTCGCATCGGTGAGTAGCTGCGCATCACGAACCGGTCGCCCCGGGCGCACGCCAGATCGTGCTCGCAGCGAAACTGCACGAACCCAGACCCTCCCGGCTCAATTTCGTCTAGGCCGAGGAGCTGCACGCGACCAATGAGCTCGGCGGCGCCAATGTGTACTCGGACCCGAGCACGGTGCTTGAGTGGCTTCGGGGCCGACGCGAGCAGCGTAACTGCCGCGTCGAACTGCGCTCCAGACTTCATCACTCCCGGAGGCGCCAGCGTGGCGCCGCGGTCCAGGTCTTCTCGCTCTATGCCGGCCAGGTTGACCGCCACCCTGCAGCCGGCCTCTACGGTGGCCTGCTTCTTGCCGTGGCTTTGCAGGCCGCGAATGCGCGTAGACGTTCCGGCAGGCAGTATCTCGGCGCTGTCTCCCACTCTGAGCGTGCCGGAGACGAGCGTGCCAGTAACGACCGTGCCAAATCCCTGGCGCGTGAACACGCGGTCGATAGGCAGCCTAAACGGCAGAGCAGAGTTGCGCGCCTCAGCTCGTGAGACTGCTGCGAGCAGCGCTCTCTTCAGCTCGGGAATCCCGACTCCCCGGATGGAATCGACCCGCACGATAGGCGCACTCGCGAGGAAGCTGCCCTCCAGGCGGGAGTGAATATCCTCTTCAACCACGCCGATCCAATCGGGCTCGACCATATCGCACTTCGTAAGCGCCACCACTCCGTTCTTGACGTCGAGCAGCCGAAGGATGTCGAGGTGCTCAACGGTCTGCGGCATGACGCTCTCGTCCGCGGCAATTACGAGGAGAACTACGTCCACGCCCCCCGCGCCTGCGAGCATGTTCTTGAGGAATCGCTCGTGGCCTGGCACGTCCACGATGCCGGCTTGAGTGCCGTCCGGAAGAGTGAGCTGCGCGAACCCAAGATCGATGGTCATGCCGCGCTCCTGCTCTTCGCGCAGCCGGTCAGTGTCCGTACCGGTGAGGGCGCGAATCAGCGACGTCTTGCCGTGATCCACATGACCTGCGGTACCGATAATGACGTGCTTCATTGGGCGCGCCCAACCCGCATAAGCTCCTCGACCTCCCCGCGAGACGGCATGGATGCCTGAGCTCCGGAGCGTGTGATGCTGAGGGATGCGGCGCAGTTTGCAAAGGCAACCGCATCCTCTAGTGGCATGCCCTCACCGAGGGCGGTAACAAGAGCGCCATTGAAGCAGTCCCCTGCCGCAGTCGAATCTATAGCGATCGTCGGTCTCCCTGGAACAATCATGGTTCCGTCGACATGAGCCACCGCGGCGCCCTGCTCCCCAAGAGTTAACACAACTGCTTCTGGACCGATCCCGCGAAGCTGTTCTGCAGCCTGACCTGCCTCATCGGGGCAGATTCTCGGCACGCCCAGGAGCAGCGCCGCCTCGCTCTGATTCGGGGTAAGTATGTGTACTTTAGATAGCAGAGCCCAGTCGAGCGCTTGCGCGGGAGCAGGATTGAGCACGACGCGCTTTCCCAAGCGGTGAGCCATCTCCACTGCGGCTGATACAGTCTCAATCGGCACCTCGAGCTGCAGGACGACGATGTCGCACATCTCGAATGCTACCCGTGCAGCTTCCACATCTGTAACGCTCAAGTTCGCATTGGCTCCGGGCGCAACCACGATGGAGTTCTGGCCCACAGGATCCACGCAGATGAGGGCCACTCCAGACGGCGTGGCTGAATCTCGAACGACATACTTCGTAATTACTCCGGACGAAGCGATGTTCGAGAACGCTCTGTCTCCAAAGATGTCGGTGCCGATGCGCGCTACCAGCGTAACGTCCGCGCCGAGGCGCGATGCCGCGACGGCCTGGTTCGCTCCCTTGCCGCCGGCAGCTAGGAGGATGTCGCCGCCTAGAACCGTCTCACCCGGCTCTGGAATCTTGGGGGCATGAACCACCATGTCTGTGTTTGAACTTCCGATCACCAGCACCTTGGCCCGTCTGAGCATACCCAAGTCCCCTATTCGTTGCTATTGCCAGAACTGGTAGGTAGGAACACCCATCACAATTCCATAGATATTCCAAAGACTGCCCACCGTAAACTGCCCTATCATCATGCCCAAGAACAGCGGCATCGCGCGTTGCAGGCCGCCTCGCCCTGAGTACCTCAAAATGACAATCTTGAGAAGCCACGCTAGGAAGAGCGGCAGCCACACGAGGTTGATCTCCCAGCTTGCCGTGACCGCATACGCAAGCGGGTGAAACGGCCACCAGGCAAAGCGTACCCGCATAAACTGGAGGAATGCGGCACAAGCGGCGCCAATCCAGATGGCCATGGTCGCAGGGAAGCTGCCAAGCTTAGGAGTTTTGATCCAGCTCTCGAGGCGCGTATAGGCCTCCGAACCAAATGACATGGCAGACTTGGCCCTCGCGCCGTAGTCATACATGAGGTGGAGCACGGCCCAGAACGCCACAAACGCGGCGATTGCTCCGAAGATCGCCATTCCCCAAAACCACTTCCGATAGTCGGTCTTGGTCTGTTCCGCCATCTTGAATGCCTCGAGCTGGTGGGGCATCGGGTGACACCGGTATGCCCTGTTGAACCAGAAGAAGAGCGAAAATGCCGTGAGCTGTGGGGTGGTGAAAGCCCTGTGGCCCATCGTTTCGGTGAGAACAAAGTCCGGCCCCGTCCAGTGAAGGTCGTGAACCGGCGTGCCCATCTCGGCGCGCATTCGGGCTATCGCCACCGAGAGAGCGAAGTAGATGAGAAAGAATACTAGCGGCAGAACCGGACCCATCCCGAGCGCCGCCGAGAACGCCGTGAGAATTGCCATTCCTGCGAGGATGCCCAGAAAGGCAAACCGGTACTTAATAGGCTCTTTACTGTCATCCAGGTCCGACTTTCGTCCCAGAGCTGTCTTCACCACCTCAGCCAGATAGCGCCTGCTGAGCCACAGCGAAAGCACGCAGAAAGCGATGTAGGCGCCGAATGCCTGGTTGTTGGTGTATGGAAAGCGCGGGTCCTGGTCCCACGCAGCGGCCACCGACACGACTGCCTGCATCTTCCAGAAGAGGTAGAAGAACCAGCTTGAGAAAAGGAAGTCCATCGGCATCAGCATTCCGAGGCCAATCATGAACGGGTAGAAACTGAGCGGAGTCCAGCCAATGGCGTTCCACGGCTTCTCGGTAACCCAGTCGGCCAAGTTGAAGTAACTCATCCCCCTCCCCGGCGTGAAGATCGTGGGGATGCTTGGGTAGTACACGTTGAGGCT
>VFKD01000013.1 GCA_009885735.1 bacterium | reverse complement strand
CAGTGTGTACACAGCGGTTTCA
This sequence comes from bacterium, assembly GCA_009885735.1. Taxonomy (GTDB): domain Bacteria; phylum Armatimonadota; class Chthonomonadetes; order Chthonomonadales; family CAJBBX01; genus VFKD01. The sequence continues at coordinate 18,868 of VFKD01000013.1, read as the reverse complement.
TGCCTTTTGCACACGCTGTCCGGCTCTTGCCGACAAGAACAAGGGGCGCATCCTAATGGCCAACATTCTCTCTCGCATCAGTTCGCCAGCAGATCTAAAGGCGATGTCCGTAGACGAGCTCAAGCAGGTCGCTGTCGAGTTGCGTCAGGAGATCGTCGACAACCTGTCGAAGACCGGCGGTCACTTCGCTTCAAATCTTGGCGCGGCGGACCTGATTCTCGCGCTTCATTCGGTGTACGATGTGCCGAACGACAAGATTATCTGGGACGTGGGTCACCAGTGCTATGCGCACAAGATGCTCACAGGGCGCCTAAAGGACTTCCCAGGCCTTCGCCAATACGGAGGAATCAGCGGCTTCCTGCGACGTGAAGAGAGCGAGTTCGACCTCTATGGCGCGGGGCATGCGAGCACCTCTATCTCCGCCGCCTATGGATTTGCGGTTGCAAGAGACATGGTCGGCTCCAAGGAGTCTGTGGTCGCTGTCATCGGCGACGCGGGCCTGACGGGAGGTTTGGCGCTCGAAGGGCTCAACAATGCTGGCCATAGCGAGCGAAACTTCACCGTGGTGCTCAACGACAACGAGATGTCCATCGCGCCGAACGTAGGCGCACTGTGCAAGTATTTAGCCAAGGTTCGCTCATCGGCTCTCTATCAGGGCATTGAGCGGCGCACGCGCACCGCGCTGCGCAAGCTGCCGGCAGGAGATCTTGCCTCCAGGGCCGCTGGAGGCATGCTCAAGCACAGCCTCACTCATCTTGTAGCGCCCCAGAACACGGGCGTCGTATTCGAGGAGATGGGCTTTGCCTATATTGGCCCCATCGACGGCCATGATCTGCCGCTTCTGCTGGACGTTTTCAAGCACGTAAAGCAGATGATCGGGCCCGTCTTGGTTCACTGCATCACGCAGAAGGGCAAGGGGTACGAGCTTGGCGAGGCGGACCCCAGAAAGTTCCACGCGGTCACGCCGTTTCAGCCGGAGACTGGCGAAGCGCACAAGAAGTCGTCGGCGCCGACTTACACCTCGGTCTTCGGGCAGACCATCATCGAAATGGCGGAGGCAGACCCCAAGATTGTCGCGATTACCGCCGCAATGCCGGACGGCACGGGACTGACCAAGTTTCACGAGAGGTTTCCGGACCGCTACTTCGACGCAGGCATAGCCGAGCAGCATGCGGTCTGCTTCGCAGCGGGCCTGGCAGCAGCCGGACAGAAGCCCATTGCGGCAATCTACTCCACGTTCCTTCAGCGGGCATTCGACCTGGTGGTACACGACTGCGGAGTGCAGAACTTGCCTGTCATTTTCGCTATCGACAGAGCAGGATTGGTGGGCGAGGACGGCGGAACGCACCACGGAGTCTTCGACATCAGCTACCTTCGGTGCATTCCCACAATGGTCATCGCATCGCCGAAGGACGGCGAAGAACTCGCGGCGATGCTGCACTATGCTGGGCGACATGTGGAGGGACAGGCTGCCAGCCCAATCGCAATCCGGTATCCGCGCGGGGCCGCGAATCCTATCGATTGGGGCAAGTCCACCTCTCCCATCGAGCTCGGCAAGTCCGAGACTGTCCTGGACGGCAACGACGTCACTTTCGTCGCGATTGGCTCGATGGTGAAACCGGCCTATGATGCCGCAGTCCAGCTTCGACTAGAGGGCATTAGCGCAGGCGTCATTAATGCACGCTTTGCCAAACCGCTCGACGAGACTGCCATCATCGCGGCCGCAAAGCGCACCGGCAAACTGGTGCTGGCAGAAGAGAACGCGAAGCTAGGCGGTTTCGGCTCGGGAGTGGTGGAGATGCTCGCGGCAAATAGTGTGACTCATGTCTCCATAAAGCACTTGGGAATCCCTGATCACTTCATCGAGCACGGGGCGCCGGACATCCTGAAGAAGGTGTGCGGCCTCACGGTGGACGACCTAGCAGATGCCGCGCGCACGCTCGTAGGCAGGAAGGATCCTCTCGTGGAGGCGGTCGTGGGGCGGTAACCTGCTCTACGGTTCACCCTGAGTGAAGGCGTCCCCATCGAATGTGAGCAGCGCGGGTGCGCCATCCTGCATAGTCTCCAGATGAACTGGGCTGCCCCAGATCAAGTGGATGTGCCGCAGAGTGCGAGATGTGTAGTCCAGGTCGAGATCCAGCCCCTCATGATAGTGCTTGAGGTAGAGCTCACGCCGGTGCCGAAAGTCGCCGTCCTCAACTCTAATGACGGGCGCTCCCAAGTTCGTCATCCCGCTCACTAGGGCATCGCGCACATTGCGCCATTCGGTGTCCTGCACCACCCAGGCGAGATCGCCGTTCTTCTCCTGCATCTTGTAGGTGTAAAGGTCGAGCTTGTGAACCAAGCTCTCCGTGAGGTACTTCCGGAGGAACGACACATCGCACTCGCCCTCCGCAACCTCGAACAGTTTGGACATGCCCGCGGCGCCTTCGCGCACCACCATGTCGCCCTGCCAGTTGGTCTCTGGAAGCTCCGGGTCATCCTCTCCGTCCCACCGCCTGCGAATGTCGTGCAGCACTTGATAACCCACGTAGTACGGGTTGATCGACATCTTTGAACCGGGCGACAGAACCGAAGAGTGCAACCGCCGAAACTCCCAGTGCTCCTCAGGAGTGAGATCCAGGTCGGTCAGAATCCGCTCGTGCCAGAATGACGCCCAACCCTCGTTCATGATCTTCGTGCGCATCTGCGGCAGAAAGTAGAGCATCTCTTCGCGTACAATCTGCAGAACGTCGCGCTGCCAATCATCGAGTCCGGCAGCATGATCGCGCAGGAAGAGCAGGAGGTCCTTCTCCGGCTCAATGGGAAACCGGAATTCCGCTCCGCTTGCAGGTGCAAATGCGGGGTCCGAGAGGGTCCACAAGTCGTCGTACGGTGTTGTGGGCTCTTGGTCTTCGTCACTCTTTGCGCTCTCATCCCGAGGCTTTATCGTGGGAGAGACTGGGTCGAAATGCTCCTCTATTGAGAGAACCGCATCCAGGAACCGCTCTACCTCTTCCTGGCCGTGCTCCACCTCGTATCCGCGCAGCCGTTCGGCGTGGAGCCGGGCCTTTTCCACCATGGAGCGGTCGGTGTGGCCAAAGTAGTTGTTGCGGCGGAAGAAGTCCGAGTGGCCATATACATGCGCGATCACCAGCTTGTGGGCCAGCATCGAGTTGTCATCGAAGAGGAACGCTTGCGTAGGGTCGGTATTGAACACGATCTCGTAGATCTTGCTCATCCCGTATTCGTAGCTGGTCTTCTGCCGATGATAATCTCGGCCGAACGTCCAGTGGGAGAACCTCGCCGGGAGGCCGTACGCGCCAAGCTCGTAGATGACGTGGTCGGGCGCGACTTCGAAGTGCGTGGGGTAGGGCTCGAGGCCCATCTCATGGGCCTTCTCCCAGATGATCTCTATCCAGCGCTCAAGTTCCTTGCGATCACTGCTGTTCATTGCTTGACGACCCTTTAGCCGTGTCCGGCTAGCTTTCGACGACCTCTACGCCCTTCCAGAAGGCGACATGTCCCATGATGTTGCTCGCGGCTTCCTTGGTCTCAGGGTAGTACCAGGCTGCGTCTTCGTTCTCTTGACCTCCTGCTACTACAGTGTAATAGCTCGCAGTTCCCTTCCAGCCGCAGACGGTTTGCGTATCGCTCGGCTTGAACGCCTCGCGCCTAAGCGACGCCGCCGGGAAGTAGTGATTTCCCTCCACAACCACGGTTTCGTCCGACTCCGCCAATACACAACCGTTCCAAATCGCTCTCAATGACTGTCCTCGTTTCGATGTATGTTCAGACGGATTGCAGCTCAGGGTGCTTCCCAAAGAAGCGCTTCAGCGCGGGCCACACATCCTCGCGCTGATTAATCTTTACGAGCACAACTCGCGGATCGTCCGCGAATGCGGAAGCGTAGGCCTGCCCAAGAGGCGCAAATCCGGTCTCCTGCCCCCATACGTGGTCGGCAATCTCGCCGTAACCAACGAGGTTCGAGACCTCCGCCATCTTGCGCACGAGCTCCACGCAGTCCGAATCTCCCCAGTTGTAGCCGTCAGAGAAGAGAAACGGGTAGATATTCCACTCGCGCGGGTTGTAGCGCTGCTCGATTATCTGCATTGCCAGCGAGTAGGCTGCGGCCATCCGCGTGCCGCCGGATTCGCCGAGGCCGAAAAAGTCGGCTTCGGCCACCTCTTTCGCCTCGGTGTGACAAGTGATGAACACAATCTCCGCACTGTCGTAGCGGCTCTGCAGGAACCGCAGCATCCAGAAGTAGAATGACCTGCAGATATAGGCCTCGAACTCTCCCATGGATCCGCTCACATCACGCATCGCGAAGATTACAGCGTTGCGCTGTGGCTCGGTCACCATCTCCCACGACTTAAAGCGTTCATCCTCCCGGCGCACCGTCCACCCTGGGTTACCCTCGCGCGCGTTACGCTTGTATGCCTCAAGGAGGGTGCGCTTGCGGTCTAGGTTCGCCGCCGGACCTCTGCGGCTGATGGAGTTGAATTCAACCCGCTCCGTGGGGATTTGCTTGCTGCCCTTGTCCTGCAGGTTCGGAAGGTGCAGGTCCTCAAGCACCATCTCGGTGATCTCGTCCATGCTGAATTCGGCTTCATAAAAGTCGACTCCAGGCTCTTGGCCGGCCTGCTTTCCTGCGCCTTGACCAGGCAGCTGACCCGCTTTGCCCAGCACATCTCCGGGCTTTGTGCCGCCCTTGCCCTGTCCAACTCGAGGCCTGCTGCCGTTGTCGAACCGAATCCGAGGTAGCTCCAGCCCGCGTATGGGAATCTTGACTATCTTGCCTCGGTCCGCCGTGATGATGTCCTGGTGGCTCACGATGTCGCCCAGGTTCTTACGGATGATCTCCTTCACCTTGTCGTTGTGGCGGCCCCGGTCGCGCTCGGCGCGTCGGTGAAGGTCCCAGTTGTCTGTGCTTAGGCCATAGTTCTGCATGATGTGTCTTTCAGATGTATCCCGGCAGGCTCAATAGCTAAGCAGAACCTGAGTTGCCGGGCTCAGCGGCGGCACTTCGCGGAAGAAGGTTCGAAACCTCTACCATCGAGCTCGGCGCCCCCAGCGGGGCGATGGATTCAGTCTCTAGGAGCTTGGTGACTTCCGCATACTCTCCGGTGGCCTGCGGACCGCGATGAACGTACAGGCAGCGCTCGGGAAGGCTCACGACCCAGTACTCAACCACGCCCGCCCGCGCATACAAGGCTGCCTTTCGCCGAATGTCAAATCGAAGGGTGGAGTCAGAGGTCTCCACAACGAGCACCCCTTCACTTGGTTGTGGGTGCCTCGACCACTCGTCGATCTGTCCGGCGACGACTACCAGATCCGGTTCCGGCTCGCTGTCGTTCGACAATCGCATTGGACCCTGCTGGCGAACATGAAAGGCAGAACCAAAAGCTTCGCCTAGGACATGTGCCGCCTTCATTACAGACCGGAAGTGGGGCTCGTTCTGAGGGCTCATTTTTCGCAGTATCTCCCCTTCGATTAGCTCCAAGCGTTCGTCGGGATCGAAGATTCCGAGTTCAGCGCATTTGTAGTACTCGCTTCGCGTGAAGAGGCGCCTGCGTGGGCTCTCCACTTCGGAGGCCGCCTCTGCAGCAGGCGATCTCGGCTCGCAAGTCGGTTCAGGTACGCGGGTCAGAATCTCAGCGATAGCCATTGCACCTACTCCTTTGTGTCCGAGCTCGCGGCAGGCACCGTCGGCAGCAAGGACACGACAGTAACAGCCGAGTTCAGCGCGCCTAGTGGGGCAATCGACTCACCCTCCGCGAGCTTCATAACTTCCGCATACTCTCCGGTTGCCCGCGGACCGCGATGCACGTGTAGGCAGCGTTCTGGAAGGCTCACGACCCAGTACTCCACGACTCCAGCCCGTGCATACAAGGCTGCCTTTCGCCGACGGTCGAACCGAAGAGTAGAGTTTGAGACTTCCACAACGAGGGTGGCATCAGAACCCCGGGGATGCTCAGGATAGTCCTCCTCAAGACCCCGAACGACGAGCAGATCGGGCTCGGGCTCAGAGTATTCCGACACATTCATTGGGCCCTGCGGCATGATGTGATAGTCCGGTCCGAAGGCTGCTTGCAATGTACGCATGGCGCGTGTAATTGCAGCCATGTGCGGTCTTGCTTGTGGACTCACTTTTCGTAGTATCTCCCCTTCAATGAGTTCCAGCCGCTCGTCGGGATCAAAGATTCCCATCTCGGCGCATTTGTAGTACTCGTCGCGCGTGAAGAGGCGCCTGCGTGGAAACTCATCCTCGCAGGCTTCCTGCGCCGTAACAGCACAACTCTCACGAGTTGGTTCAGGCACGCGAGTCATCATCTCAGCGATTGCCATTTCAGCTACTCCTTTGTGTCCGAAGCCGGAGCAGGTGCAAGAGGGAGCAGGGACGCAACTTCCACAGCCGAATTCGGCGCGCCTAGTGGGGCAATCGACTCACCCTCCGCAAGCTTCATGACTTCCGCATACTGTCCGGTGGCCTGCGGACCGCGATGCACGTACAGGCAGCGCTCGGGAAGGCTCACCACCCAGTACTCCACAACACCAGCCCGTGCATACAGTGCGGCCTTTCGGCGCATGTCGAATGCAAGCGTCGAGTCGGATACCTCTATCAGCAGCACTGCTTCGTCAGGCCGAGGATGCCTCGACCAGTCGTCAATCGAGCCGCGGAGCACCACCAGATCGGGCTCCGGCTCGCTGTCGTTCGCCAATTGAATGGGCAGTTGATTTCGCAGATGAAACTCTCTGCCAAACACTTCTCTCAGCGAATTGTCGGCCCGAAGTCCAGCTCGTGCATGCGCCTCGTTCTGTGGGCTCACCTTCTTCAGCACCTCCCCTTCAATGAGCTCGAGCCGCTCCTCGGGGCCGAAAACTCCGGTCTCGGCCGCCAAGTAGTACTTCTCGGTGGTCCACTTCCAGGGTCGCGGATACTCATCCGCAGCGGTGGTGTTGGCGGGCAGTTGCTCAGCCCTGTTCTCGACTCTCTCCGCCTGTGCAATTGCTGTCATGTCTGGTTCTCGCTTTCAACTACTGCGCCTACACCAATTCTACCGGTTCAGCAGCGTGCCCACATACCGCAGTAGTTCATTCGCGCAAACCGTGCAGTAGCCCTGCTCGTTCACGAGGCGGTCCGCCACCGCGTTGATCTTCAGGAGCTGGTCGGAGTCCGGCGTCTTGGTGGACGTCGTGATCTTCACCACGTCCTTCAGGTCCGTGAAGAGCTTCTTCTCGATCGCCTCCTTCAGGCGCTCGTCCGAGCCCACCGTAAACGGCTGGCCTCGCCGCGATAGTGAGGCGACTGACCGAAGCACGCCCTCGCGGAACTCCCGCTTCGCGTTCTCGGTCACGCCGATCTGCTCCTCAATGGAGCGCATCAGGCGCTCGTCCGGCTCCACTTCGTCGCCGGTGATGGGGTCCTTCACCTTGGCTTTGTTGCAGTATGCGTCCACGTTGTCCAGGAAGTTGTCGAGAAGCGTCTTGGCGTTCTCTTCGTAAGAGTAGACGAACGCGCGCTGCACCTCCTTCTTGGCCGTTTCGTCAAACTCTTTGCGCACTTCATCCACGAATCCCAGCAGCTTGCGGCGCTCCTCGTCGTTGCTCGTGTACTCGGTTAGGCCATCGCGCAGCGCGCGAAGGACGTCTATGGGGTTAACGCAGTTCTTGCCGCCGCGCACCAGCGCGCTCGATAGCCGATTGATGATGAACCGTGGAGAGACACCCGTCATCCCCTCGTCGTTGTACTCCTCGTGCAACTCGCGCACGTGCTTCTGGTCCCAGTCGCCCACTTGCTTTTCGCCGTCGTAGAGCTTCATCTTGGTCACGAGCGACAGTCCGGACTTTTTGGATGGCTTCAGGCGCGAGAGAGTGGCGAACATGCTTGCAACCCGAAGCGTGTTCGGGGCGATGTGAACGCGGCTGAGATCCACATTGAAGTCCTGAACCTCGCTTTGGGCGATCAGCTTCTCGTAGATTTTCACCTCTTCACGTACTTTGAGGTTGTAGGGCACCCGCACCACGAAGATGCGGTCAATCATCGCCTCGTTCTCTTTGTTGCCAAAGTACGAGTTGTACTCATATTCATTTGTGTGCGCCACCACCACCACGTCGCAGTAGATCAGCGCGAATCGGGATGCCTTGATGGTCTGCTCCCCGGCCACGGTGTTCAGCTCATAGAGGAACCTCTTCTCGGCCTTCAGCATCTCAATGAACTCCATCATGCCGCGGTTGGCAATGTTGAGCTCGCCGTCGAAGTTATACGCGCGAGGGTCGCTCTCGATGCCATACTCGGTAAGCGCCTGGATGTTCACGCTTCCGGTAAGCTCAGCCACGTCTTGACTCTTGGGGTCGGCAGGCTTGAACGTGCCGATGCCGATTCGGTTGCGCTCGGAGAACGCCACGCGATGGACCTGAACCGCGTCTATCTTGCCTCCGTGCTCGTGCTTGAGCTTATACCGGCACACGGGGCAGAGGTCGCCCTCAATGTGAATGCCGAATTCCGTCTTAAAATTCGCACGCAGCTCTTCGGGAATCAAGTGGAGGGGCTCCTCGTGCATCGGGCAGCCTTTGATGGCATACACGGCGCCGTCATCCATCTTGCTGTAGCGCTCCATGCCACGCTTAAGGAGCGTAACGAGGGTCGACTTACCACCCCCTACGGGCCCCACGAGCATCAGGATACGCTTGCGGATGTCCAGCCGGCGAGCTGCCGGACACAGGTATTCGTCCACAAGCTGCTGGAGGGGCCTCTCCAGGCCGAACATCTCGTCCTTGAAGAAGGCGTAGTCGCGCACCTTGGTCTCCGGGTTCTCGGTGAACCCGGCCTGCATCACCATCCCATGCATGCGAGCATGGCCGAGTGCAGGTGCGTGCGGATTTGCCTCCACAAGGCTCAAGTAGTCCGCGAACGTGCCCTCCCACGCGAGCTTGCCCTCGGTGGATCTCTGCTCTTCAGCTCTTTTTAGGAAATCGGCCTGCTTCTGGTGTGCCATTAGTCTATCTCCGGAGGACCCCTGCGGTCCGCCTCGTCGTCTTCAGGATGTAGTGTTCTGCAAAATGTAAAAGGGCCCCAGTGAACTTGTCACCGAGACCCGGATGCGTCATGCCGCCCGTTGGCGGCTGTGGAAGAAGGGAGCGCCCGCTCACCTGCGCTCGCACCCGCCTCCGGGTTCCCACCTAGTTGTTCCAGCTATCTCTGTTGGAATCAATGCTCTTTTTGCTCCATTCATCTTGCCGCAATGCATGCAGGCATCAGAATCGTTATCGGCTGCGCCACCCGCGTTGCTTACGATCTCGATGGTACTACTCAGATAGTACGGATGCTTTAGCGGATTGTTCCATCAAGTCACATCGATTAAGGCCGGGATTGTTTCCCGAGAAACAGAAACGCCGCCGCGTCCAGACATATCTGGGCTCGCGGCGGCGGAGAGGAGGGATACTGGACCAGGATTGCTACTTGGGCATTGCGCCGCCAAGGCCCATCAACCCTCCAGGCTGACTCGCGTCCAGCTTCCAGGCGCCGTTAACCAGCTTCATTGGCACATCATTGGCCTTATCGGACTTCTGGCCCATCACTGTGGCCTTCGCCGAGATGTTGACTTTCGCCGTGTCCCCTGTAATTGTTGAACTGTTGACCTTATACTCCTCGATTGTGAGCATGGAGCCAATCATCGACATGCCTTGAGCGAAATTCTCCGCGGTAACCTTGCTCTTCTGATCGGCTGGCAGTTCCATTAGCCCATATAGTGCCTTCCAGTCCTTAGACTTGAGCGCATCCATGAATGCAGTGGCCGCCTTCACGGGCGCCTGCTGCTTCTGGTAGTACCAGAACCCAAATGCGCCTCCCCCGATGAGCAGCAGAAGTACCACGATGAGGACGGCGCCTCCGCCCTTGCCGGACTTCACCGGCGCAGCCTCCACCCGGCGAGCGGGCATCTGGTAGCCGCCGCGAGAGGAGGGAGGCGCAGCGGGCCTAATGGGCCCTGTCCCTGGCCGAATGGGTCCCGTACCGGGACGCGAGCCGCCGGACGATGGCCCGCTCGGACGCGCCATAGGCAGCGGCGCCTCAAACGTCTCGCCTGTAAGTGAGACCCGCATCTCTCCGCCGCCGCCGCCGATCTCAGGGGGTTTCCCGGTTCCATAGGGGTCCGCCGGAGGCATATTGTCGATACCGGGGATGCCGGCCTTTGGTTCAGCCGCCGCACGTCCCTCGCGCTTTATCGCGCCGACAACCGGAGCCTTCGCCGCAGTAGCCTGCGGAGCTGCCTCAAGCGGAGAGTTGCATATATGGCACGTCGTTCGGTCGTCCGGCACGCCCGAACCGCAGCGAGAACACTGGAGCATGGTTAGTTGCACTTCTTTCTCGGCGCTTGTGGCCCCTCACGGGCCCGCCGCTTGCCACGGATGGCGCTAAAGCGGCATCCCTGCGCTGATGTCCGCCGCCTTCAGGGAGTCGATCTTAGACTTTATCAGGTCTACTTTCCACTTTCCGCCCTCGCGTTGCATCACGTAGTGGTCTGAAAAACTCTTTGAACCGGCTTCGTAGAGCTTCTGGCCGGATTGCTGTACGTCTATCACAACGTCCGCCTCGGCTGTCTCGCCATTGAGCTTGAATTCACCGATCTTGTAATCCTTCAGGCGCGCCGAAATGCCGTTTGAGAGTTGCCATTTCCGTCGATACTCGCGCTCGGACCCATATCGCTTCTTTGTCTCCGCAGCCAGCAGTTCGAACTGCTCATCCGTCTTGCCGCGGCCCATGGCGCCGATGTAGTTGCCCAGCGCATAACCCGGAGAGCGGAGGTAGACGACGAAGTACCATCGAGCCGCCAGCACAATGCCCACGGCGATGACGATGAAGACCATCGACTCGCTGAGCTTCTCTCCCAGCCCGCGGCCCTCTCGGCTGCGAGGTCTCGAAACCATTCTCGACATTGCGTACCGCCCTCTCTTCAGCGTGGAACGGGCGTCCCGCCCGTGACGCTCCGCGTCCTCATAGTGGCACGGGCGTCCCGCCCGTGAACGCCCACAGTGCGTGGCCGTCAACGCGCGGCCGAACTAGTCCAGCAACACGGGAGTATACCCAACTGCTGAACGCATCACGAGGCAAAATTCACTCAACGCTTGCGGGCGGTGCTTCGGCTGTGATACTATTAGCCGCCCGGTCTCTGCTGCCCACCGTCTGGGACAATAGAACTGAGTTTGCTGGCAAAGCCGGTGCCAGGCGGGCTGCGACTTCGCCGAAGGTACACCGTGAAACACCACGGTCACAAGGAGACACGTTCCACCATGTATGTTGGCATTCTTACCGCACCATTCAGCAACGAGTCTCTGGACCAGGTGGCCGCGTTCGCGGGCCAGTACGGATTTGGAGGCCTCGAGATCATCGCCGGACCTGGCTGCAATCATATTGACCTAGAGAACTTTACCCCGGCAGACGCCGCGCGGGTTACAGATCTTATCGGAAGCCGCCTACTCGAGATATCCTCGCTCGCAGCGTACGTCAACAACACCGATTCGGATCCCGCCAAACGAGCGGCGAACAATTTGACCGTTCGCAAGGCCGTAGATGCGGCCGAACTGCTAGGCGTCAAGATTGTCTGCACTCTAGCCGGTCACCCCGCAGCCGGAAAAAGCAAGATGCAGACCATTGAGGAGGACTGCGCCGAAGTCTTCACACCACTCGCGGAGTACGCAGGCTCCAAGGGCGTGAGCCTCGCGCTCGAAAACTGGTATGCCACGAACATACAGCATCTGGGCCATTGGCAGCGTCTCTTCGAGGTGGTGCCGCACTCGAATTTCGGCCTCAACTTCGATCCGTCGCACCTCCTATGGCAGGACATAGACTATATTGAAGCGGTCGACCGCTTCGCAGACCGCATCTTCCATACTCACGCCAAGGACACCGAGGTATTGGAGGCCAAGAAGCGCTGGGTGGGTAATCAAGACGGCGGCGGCTGGTGGCGCTACGTCATTCCAGGACTGGGGCAGGTGCGCTGGGGAGAGTACATCGCCGCGCTAAGGCGCAACGGTTATAATGGCGTCCTCTCAATCGAGCATGAGGACGGCGCGGTGGGCCGCGAAGAGGGCTTCCTGATAGGCAAGAAATACCTTGAGCAGTACTTGGTGCCCGGCCACGAGCTGTGAGACTGCGTGCCGAGAAGTTGCGGCAGCGCGCACGGGCATCGGAAGTCCGCGCGGTTACGCCGGTTCAATTGTATGCTTGGAGATAAAACCATGATCTATAGCCGCCTCCTCGCCGTGGCCGCGATCTTGTGTGTGGCAACGATGCCGCCGACCGCTGCATTGTCCCAAGGCATCACCCCTCAGCAGGCAGCAGCCGGCTGGATCATGCTCTTCGATGGTGAGACCACCTTCGGCTTGAGCCCGCGCGGCGAGGCCAAGTGGGCCGTTGCCGACGGAACGGTCTCTGCCTCCGAGGGCGGCAAGGGCTTCCTTTCCACGAACGTGGAGTACTCGGATTTCGAGCTAACCGCCGAGGTGTGGGTGGATGCCAAGGCAAACAGCGGTCTGTTCGTACGGTGTCCGCCAGAGGGCGCGATCACCCAAGACAATGCCTATGAGGTGAATGTATTCGACGCGCACGCTCTGTGGCCCACCGGCAGCATAAATGGCATTGCCAAGGCAAAGGGCAAACACAAGTCGGTGGGTAAGTGGACCGCCATGGAAGTGACAGCGAATGGGCCACACCTGAACGTGAAGATAGACGGCAAGACGTCGGTGGATGTGGCCGACCGCAAGTTTGGCCGTGGGGCTGTCGCGCTGCAATACAACGGCGAGGGCACGGTCAAGTTCCGCAATATCCGACTTCGACCCCTCAACCAAAGCTCGCTCTTCGACAGCAAGACGCTGAAGGGCTGGAGCGAGGTGCCGGGCCACAAGAGCGTGTTCGGCGTCTCGGCGGAAGGAACGCTAACTGTAAAGAACGGTAACGGCGACCTTCATACAGACTCGGAGTGGGGCGATTTTGCCCTTCAACTCGACATTATCTCGAATGGCAAGAACCTAAACAGCGGCGTCTTTTTTCGCGCAAATAAAGGACTCTTCTGGAGCGGCTACGAGGCGCAGATCCGCAACCACTGGGAGGGTGACGACCGGACGAAGGCCGTAGACTACGGCACCGGAGGCATCTACAATAGGCAGCCTGCGCGCAAGGTAGTCTCGACCGACCATAAATGGTTCACTATGACGGTGATAGCAACCGGCTTGCACCTCGCCGCGTGGGTCAACGGCTACCAGGTGTCGGACTTCCAAGACATGCGGCCCGTTAACGAGGGGAACGCTCGCATGGGAGCACGCACGAAGGCGGGGGTGATCACCCTCCAAGGGCACGATCCCACTACGGACCTCGCGTTTCGCAACATACGCATTCTCGAGCTTCCTGCTCCCTCACCACGGCCCGAAGCCGCGCCCAGTGCCGTTAAGGTGCAGGTACGCTAAAGCATGGGTGAATCCGGAAGGTTCTTGACCTTCGACCTCGGCGCGGAGAGCGGACGCGCGGTTCTCGGCACGCTCGACGAAGGCTCACTCCAGCTAACGGAAGTTCATCGCTTTGCGAATGAGCCACAGCGCATCCTTGACCGGTTCCACTGGGATACGGTTCGGCTCTTTGCAGAGGTCAAGGCGGGGCTCGCGAAGTGCGTGAACAACCACGAGGGAACGATTGACGGCATCGGCGTCGATACTTGGGGCGTGGACTATGCGCTCCTAGACGCCTCCGACGAGCTGCTCGGCCAGCCCTATCACTATCGCGACCACCGCACCGATGGCATTGAGGCGCGAATGTTCGATCTCGTTCCCAGGCAGGATATCTACCGGGCTACCGGCATACAGTTCATGCAGCTCAACACACTCGTTCAGCTCATGTCGATGCGCTTCGCCGGCTCGAAGCTGCTCGACCAGGCGCGGACGCTGCTGATGATTCCGGACCTGCTGAACTTCTGGCTCACGGGAAACAAGGCCGTCGAACAGACCATCGCATCCACGACGCAGTGCTACGACCCTCAATTGCGCACATGGGCGAGGCCCCTGCTGGATAGGCTCGGATTGCCGCATCACTTCCTGGGCGAGATCGTGGAGCCCGGCACGCGCATCGGCACGCTGCATTCCACCGTTCGTACCGAGACCGGTGCCGGCGAGATTCCCGTCATCGCTCCTGCAAGCCACGATACTGGGTCCGCGGTCGCCGCGGTTCCCGCGGAGGGCGAGCGCGGGTGGGCCTACATCAGTTGCGGCACGTGGTCGCTAGTGGGGGTCGAGACCCGCGAACCGTATATCACTCCCGCGGCGCTTGAGCACAACCTCACGAATGAGGGCGGCGTGAACGGCACCACGCGGCTGCTGCGGAACGTGATGGGCCTTTGGCTCCTGCAGCAGTGCAAGAAGAGCTGGGAGAGGCACGGCAGCTTCTTTAGCTACGACCAGCTTTCGGGAATGGCAGCGCGTGCGCTCCCGTTTAGGCACATCGTGGATCCGGACGACCCAAGCTTTCTAAACCCGGATGATATGGCTGAATCCATCGCGGCATACTGCCGCCGCACTGGTCAGCCTGTGCCGGATGCGGTGCCAGCCATGGCCCGGTGCATCAACGAGAGCCTCGCGCTGAAATATCGCTGGGTGATTGAACGGCTCGAAGCCGTGACGGGCGATCCAATCGAGACGATCCACATCATCGGCGGCGGATGCCAGAATGCGGCGCTCTGTCAGGCAACGGCCGATGCAACGGGCAGACGGGTGTTGGCGGGACCCGTGGAGGCGACCGCGCTCGGCAACATCCTGGTGCAGGCGATTTCAGCCGGGCGCATCGGGTCTATTGCCGAGGGTCGCGCCATCATTGCACGATCATTCCCACTCAAGGAGTATCTGCCAAAAGCGCCCGAGAAGTGGGAGAAGCCATACGAGAAGTTTCTTGGGTTGATGGCACTTTGAGATTGGTAGTCTGTGCGGACGGTCATTTAGGGACGAGCAATTGGCGTAAGCGTCCTTCGACTGCGGTTCGATACGGCTGAACCGCGCTCAGGACGAACGGAATTGTGACCTGTAGGGGCGACAGCATCCGCATGGCAACCTATTGTGCAAGCGCAACGGATGTATGCGGTTGCTTCGCCCGGACTGCCGGTAGGGGTGAGCGTCCGCGGAATCGGTGCGGCGTCCAGCGAATATCGAAGTCTTAGGGTACGTCAACATTCCGCGCGCAGAAGCAGAGAGAGGTCGTAACAATGTCCGCCAAACTAACCAACGAACAGACCGCCTTTTTCGACACCTTTGGGTACCTCGGGTTTCCAGGGCTCATGAAGGACAGAATTGACGAGATCATCGCCGCTTTCGAAGCAGTGTGGGACGAGCGCGGAGGCGGACATTACGGCGCTCCGCACGACGGCACGCGCCGCTCGTGCATCGTGCCCTTCATCGACCAGAGCGAAACGCTCTGCACGCTCCTGGACGATTCGAGGATCGTCGCAATTGCCAACGCCCTCCTGGGCGAAGACTTCAACTACATGGGCAGCGACGGCAACTACTATGTGGGCGACACGCCGTGGCACTCCGACGGATGGCACACAGAGGGTCGTCACATCAAGATCGCCCTCTATCTGGACCCGGTTGGGCGCGACTCGGGCTGCCTCCGGGTGATTCCAGGGAGCCACCGAGTGGACGACCCCTACGCGCAGCAGCTCCATGCTGAGGTTCGGCGGTCCGAGGAGTTCTGGGCCATCCACGGACGCGATGTGCCGGCCATGGCGCTCGAAACCACACCGGGCGACGTGGTCTGCTTCAATCATAACACGAAGCATTCCGCTTTCGGCGGAGGGACGCACAGGCGGATGTTCACCATGAACCTCTGCACGCGCTATCCAGAGGACCGCATCGACGACCTGAAGCAGTACATATCCGGTCATGCACGTTTCTGGATCGACCGCAACTATGGCGAGGCGATGATGCGCACCGCTGGCCCGGAGCGACTGCGTCATCTGGAGCAGATCATGGCGAATGACGGGCATCTGGCGGAGCTTTCGCGGAAGGCGCGAGAGACGATGCCGGAGCCCAGCAGGGGGTAAGAATGCCGCTCTACGACTTCCATATGCACACGTTTCACAGCGATGGCGAGCTGCTTCCGGTGGAGCTGGTTCGCCGCTGCATCGTGAACGGCTACACGGCGATGGCCATCACGGACCATGCCGGCCCCGGCAACATCCAGATGCTGGCGGCCACAATCTCTCGCGACGCCGTGGTGATAGCAGAGCACTGGGGCTTTACCGTGGTTCCCGGCGTCGAGCTCACCCATGTTCCCGCGAGCGCCATCGACTCGGTGGCGCACCAGGCCAAGGCGGAGGGCGCGAGGCTGGTGGTAGTTCACGGCGAGACGCCCGTCGAGCCGGTCGAACCCGGCACCAACCGCGCGGCAATAGAGTCTGAATACGTCGACATCCTGGCGCACCCGGGCTTTCTCACTCTGGAGGAGGCGCAGCTTGCCGCTGCCAACGGCACCTACATCGAGGTTACGTCGCGCCGTGGGCACAGCCTTACGAACGGGCATGTGGTTCAGGTGGGTAGGGAGGCAGGAGTGTCGTTCCTGGTCAATAGCGACACGCACTCTCCCTCTGACATTCACACGGAGAGCTTTGCCCGCCGCGTGGCGCTTGGCGCTGGACTGCATGAGGCGGAGCTTCGTGACGTGCTCATCCTGAATCCGCTCAAGCTGCTGGGAGAGTTGGGGCTGTAGGGCAACGGCGACCGGAGACAGAGGACCGGGGACCGGACGGCTTGGCCAGGTCGAGCACAGCAGCCGCTCGTGCATCAGGAGACGTCGCGACCTCGCTCCCGCCCTCAACTCAAAGTGGAGCTACGCCGGCCCTGTTCGTGGACAGGGCCAGCGGCGCTCCTCGTGGTTGTGCAGGTGCGTGTTGCTGTGTGGGCTGAAGGCGGCGCGGACGGCCAAAAGTGTCAGTCATTGCTCCTGGTAGTGCTCGGTCACCCGCTGTTACCCACCATTGGCATTCGCCTACCGCACGCATACCACATCGGTCATGCTGTAAGCAGTGCCTCCTCCGGGTTGCTTGGCCTTGATAAGCACCTTGATACTGTTTCCATCACTGAAACGGAGCCAGTACCCATATTGTTTCGACTTGTCGAGGTCGATCGACCATCGGTGGCTATCCCAAAGCTGTCCTGTGAAGTCTAGTTGATTAATATGGTTGAACGCGCCATGGCTCTGAGCGACCTTCAATTCGGCAAGCGTCGGAACACGCCAACCCGTGACGCCGCCTTCCGTAGACGAGGAGCAGAAGTTCTTGGCCGAATCATACGTAAAGATCCAGTTACCCGATCCACTCTGTCCATTGGCGGACGAACCCCACACCCTACCGGTCGCAGTATCCTTGCATCCGCCATCGGCGGACACCCAGCCGTCCCCGTCTACCAAACATCCTCCGGTTAGTCGGGCTGCTCCCACCTTGAACCCAAGTCCACACATCAGCGCGAGGAGCGCTGCGCTCTTCTTCAGCCACAGAACGTTCATCGTGATGCTTGTCCTTTCGAGGTTCTCCTCAATTGTGTTTGTTCACGGCTGTCCATCGACAATCTCGAGATGAGTAATGCCTGCGGCCAGCCCACCAGAACAGGAGCATTGTAACGGTCTAGCCTTACACGAGCCTTACACGAGCCTTAATCTTGCCCTTTGGGGGCGAGATTCTGAAAAGATTCTGCGGATTTGCGACGGAGGAGGTGGTGGGCTATGCGCGGCTTCGGTTCGCACATGCGGTGGAACCAAGAGCGCGGCAACCTGATGCGGTGCTGCCTTGGTGTACCTGACCATCCGCGATAACCCCGATCTCGCAGAAGCTGACGGATGCGGCCTGCACGAGCATTGTGGTGGTGGGGTTGAATTAAGGAAAGCGCAGCGCTTTAGCGGCTTGCGTCTCTGCGATTCCGTAGGTTTGCGAGAGGGCACACGGGCACGTTCTTGATGGTCTACGGTGTGGGAGGGTGGTTTTGACGCTGGAAGAGAGTATGGGCCGTGCTTGTAGCGCTAGATTAGTCGGAGAGCTCGATGTGAACTTCTCCGCCGTCAAATAACTCGGCGAACAAAGAGCACCCACCAAGGATCTGTGTGCCGATCAGCGGATCGCCATCGAGCACGAGCACCTCGACGAGACGAACCTCTTCGTTCCATTCCAATTCGAGGTCGAACCAGGCGCACTCACGAATGTCTCCATCGGCGAAGCGTCGCGCTGTCATGTCGACCGGTTCAATCCCTAGGGACCTCGCCAGGCCGCGAGGCAGTGAAAGATCGCCATCGAAGCCTGTATCGACCAGAAACTCGATAGATCATGCGCCCTGTGCTCCCAACAGTTGCAGATGGATTCGGGGATGACCGTCGCGGAATTTGCCAACGATCACGACTTCGCGCCGCCGCCCATGCGCATAGCC
The DNA here is from genome assembly GCA_009885735.1 of bacterium. Taxonomy (GTDB): domain Bacteria; phylum Armatimonadota; class Chthonomonadetes; order Chthonomonadales; family CAJBBX01; genus VFKD01. The sequence goes on along the minus strand of VFKD01000013.1, from coordinate 436 downwards.
AGCCGTATGTCCGCAGGTGTAGCCTGGCCGATGGTGAGGGTGACAATGCCCCTATCGTTCGCGTGGCGCTCCAAGAGTGCCCGCGCTGCGGCCCGATGAGTTGGCGCGACAGCGTAGTCACCCGAGGCGGGATGAATTGCCACCGCTTCGCCCGCGTGTTCGCACTCCAAGTTTACTCGCAGAGCCTCATCATAGAGCTTTAGCGCGGCTCTGGTCATGGGCGATAATCTCGACTGACCGAATGCTGACTCCATGGCATCTCCTCAACATTCCCGTTGCTCAAAGTGTGCCCGAAACCGTGGGTTGTGTCAAGGGCGAGACATGTAAGGGGTGTGAGACATATACTGTGTGATTCTCACGCGGCCACTGGGGTCGCCACTCCTTGATAGCGCTGTGCAGCTGCCCTGAGTGTGGCGTGACGGCGCTGGACCGTCTG
>VFKD01000127.1 GCA_009885735.1 bacterium | reverse complement strand
TGCGTAGTCTGGTCGACCCGCGCCTCTTCTGCAGAGAAGTTGGCAAATCGCTTGCCATCGCGGTAGAGGACGCCCTCCTCGATTCCCCGTATGTCTATTGCACGGAAGCTGTCGAGGTCCGAGCCCTGATTGTGATAGACGTCGATGACGCCTGCTTTCAGCGACCACTCCTTGCGCCCCACGACGCGGGAGACCACTCGAGCGTTTCGCACTGCAATGCTCACATCGCTGGAGCTTCCGCCAGCAGTGCCGCGAGCCGGATTGTACTGCACTGCCAGCAGATAGAGCGCCGCAAGGACCGCGCATCCAGCGACCACCACGCCGAATGCGCGCCATCTCTCCAATCGCTCGGAGTTCATGCGCGTCTGCCGCAAGGGACCGCTGGACTAGCCGACACATGCAACGAGCCCCCCGTTGTCAAGCGGCAAGCGCTTGCGGGGGGCTCGAGGGAGGTCATTGAAGGCTGGGCTATTTCGGGCAGCTAAAGACAGGAGGCGGCGGCGCTGAGGCGTCGGAATAGAGCAGCACGGACCCGAGGTCCTTGTCGCCGGCTGGAATTGCTCCGGTTAGCATCACGCACGGGCCAGTGCCTGCCAGGTTGTTGCGGTAGTAGGCATATGTTGCAAGCGGGTTGCCGTAGCGCACCGTGTCGGAATAGTAGCCGGTGGCAGGTGGGTCTACGCGGAAGGTGACCACACCCGCGGAGACACCGTTGACCCTAAACGAGCCGTCTGCATTTGAGAGCACGGTGTGCAAGACGTTGTTGGCTGCTCCAAGCAGCTTCACCGTGGCGCCGCCCACTGCAGCGAGGTCTCCCACGCGCTTCACCGAACCGCACAGCACTGCAACCGTAGATCCCGGCGCGCTGCCGCATATGCCGGGCGGTGGCACGACACCTCCGCCACCTCCACCACCTCCGCAACCAAGAAGAACCGCGGCCAAGCCGGCGGAACACACCAACAACAGGTCCTGCGAGCGACGACCGGGGCCAAACGCTGCCCTACGAATCATAAACCTTCCTCCTACCGGACGAATGCTGAGTTTGCGGGGGGGACGTGTGCTTCACACACAATGGGGTACTAGGAGGACATTATACAACCCTCGCGCGTCTAAAGCAAGCAGTTTTTGCAGGGTGACGAAGACTAGTCGCCAAACTTCTGCTTTCGGCACCATTTGACAGCCTTCGTTCTGGTCCTGGCGATTGCCCTAGCCGGCTCATTCACGTCGCTCGTAGAAGCGTCACAGTCTGTCAAGCCGTCATGCCCGCACTGCCTGCCTCGTTACGACGTTAAACGGGGTCCTTAGCGGGAACCCAGTCTCGCCCTCCTGGTTTCCTGCTTCCACAGGAACGAGGGTGGAGCGTAGGCACATTCATGAATACGTCGGGTTAGCGTCAACACTTTTCACTTTGACAGAACCCGGGCAGGGCAAGCCCTGCACCCTACGCCCAAACGTTTCGTCCGTGCGTAGGGCGTGGGGCTTGCCCCACCCGGCGTCCATGTCGACACGCGCAATACCTCCAGTTCGGACGGCGGAATCAGGGCCAAATCCGATGTGTGAACAGTATTGGGGCTTGAACGTCAGTTCCTCGGAGCATCAAACACCCTGCCGTTCAGAAAGCCGCCGTTCCAGTTGTAGATCATTCCGCCGAGGCGGCCATACACGGGGTCGTGACCCTCCACGGTATAGGATGCGACCTCAACGGTTACCAGGTGTCCATCGGCGGCAGCGACGTTCATCTTGCGCCCATGTGGGGAAGGAAACGCGAGAGGCGATTCGCCGGTGTCCCCATACCCGGCAGCCGTCTTTGGGCTCACTCCCGACGCAAACGGCGAATCCTGTCGCTCTGGGCCGGATTCCACTAGAAAGGCGGTTTGAGCCGAAAGTTCGAGCCCATCCAGCGAGAATGCGCCCTTCGAGAAGGTGTCGTGAAACCGGCCGTTAAGCGCGTAGCTGAAGGGAAATGCGTAGCCGTGATCTCGGTCGATTCCGCTGGGCGATGGGTTGGCAGGGCACGAGCCGATCGTGTCGTCCTTAATGTACGACGACAGGAGGCCCATCCAGTGCCGCCACTTGCCGGAGGGCATTCGCGTCGCCACGGGAGGCGGGCATCCGTCGTGGTCTTGAGAGTAGAGGAGAAGTGCGG
>VFKD01000465.1 GCA_009885735.1 bacterium | reverse complement strand
GGAATGACCTCGGTCGAGTATGCACGTACGGCTCCGTGAGCGTGGACGAGCTGATGGTGATCGAACGCTACTCCCATGTGATGCACATCGTCTCGAACGTAACGGGCAAACTGCGCCCCGGCTGCAGCGTCTACGATGTGGTGCGCGCGTGCCACCCTTGCGGCACGGTGAGCGGCGCGCCGAAGGTGCGCGCGATGGAGATAATCGACGAGGTGGAGCCCACTCGGCGAGGCCTCTATGGGGGAGCGCTCGGCTACATCAGCTTCGGCGGCGACATGGACCTTGCGATCGCGATTCGAACGCTTTGGACCGACGGCAAGACGGCCAGACTGCAGGTGGGCGCGGGAGTGGTGGCAGATTCGGTTCCAGAGAACGAGTACAACGAGTGCATCAACAAAGGGCGAGCGCTCATCGCTGCTATCGAGATGGCCGAGCGCGGACTGGACTAGATGGCCGAGGAAGTACTTGCCGGTCTGTGCCCTGCGGTTGAAACCGCGGCTGCGAACGTCACGAAGTGCCCCTTCGGGCACTGAGAACTCAATCAACAGAGGTGGATTTCGTGCCATTCACAGCCGCGACTTTAGTCGCAGGTGCCGAAAGGGCGAGCGCTCATCGCTGCAATCTAGATGGCAGAGCGAGGGCTAGATTAGAATACGGGGGAACTTTGCCCTAGTTCGTCGAAAGTATGCCTACTCCCGAGGAGATGGAATCCGAGGGCAACTCACGGAGGATGCGAGATGGCGCTGAACCAAGCAGACAACCAAGACCCGATGACTTGCAGCCGTAGGAATTTCATGTCTGGCGTGCTGGCAGCGCCACTCGTCCTTGGAGCCCAAACGCAGGACCGAGACTATCGCCCAGGCGCGAATCCCAGCCGGTATCCGGACGCCGACCTCATCACCATCGACAAGAGCTTCAACAAGTACAAGATTGGCAACACTCCCATTGTGCGGCTCCATACGGGAATGATGTGGTGCGAAGGATCGGCATGGAACGGCGTGGGGCGCTACCTTGTGGTGAGCGACATCCCAAACAACGTGCAGATGCGCTGGCTGAACGAGGACGGTCACGTAAGCGTTCTTCGCAACCCTGCCAACTACAGCAACGGAAACACCTTTGATTGGGAAGGACGCCAGATCAGCTTCGAGCACGGCACTCGGCGAGTGGTTCGCTACGAGCACAGCGGCTCGGTTACCGTGCTCGCCGAGAAGTTCAACGGCAAGCCATTCAATGCACCCAACGACGGCGCGGTGCATCCGGACGGAAGCCTTTGGTTTACTGACCCCGGATACGGAAGCCTGCAGAACTACGAGGGGTTCACGCGCGACCTGGAGATCAAGGAGGCGGTCTACCGCATCGATAAGGGCGGCAAGATCGACAAGGTGACGGACGAAATCTTCAAGCCGAACGGGATCTGTTTCTCTCCTGACTACAAGAAGCTCTACGTCGCCGATACTGGCGCAAGCCACTATCCCGATGCTCCCAAGAACATCAAGACGTGGGATGTAGACGGAACGAGGCTCAAGGGCGGCAAGGAGTTCTGCTCGATGAAGATGACCATTGACGGCAAGGAATCTGCAGGTTTTGCGGACGGCATTCGCGCTGATACCGACGGCAACATCTGGGTGGCTTCAGGCTGGGTGGGCAAGGGCTATGATGGCGTGCAGGTCTTCAACAAGGAGGGAATGCGGATTGGGCAGATCCTTCTTCCGGAGATTTGCGGCAACATCTGCTTCGGTGGTCCTCGGCGCAACCGGCTCTTCATGGCCGCGAGCCAGTCGATCTATGCTGTCTACACTGAAGCGATAGGCGCGCACATCACGTAGAAACAGTCGGAGCGCGCCCGTCTCCGGCGGCAGAACGCGCGGGCAGCATACACGGGGGTCTCGCGTTATGCTGCAGCCGGGGCGGGCGGGACGCCCGCGCTCCGGGATTCGTTCGGCTATGGACCTCCAAAGGAAGACACACGAGATGATTCCGCAGTTGACTGTCGCGAGCGTTTCAGCTTCAGTAAAGTTCTATACGAAGCGATTAGGCTACATCGTGGAGATGTCCGACCCGCCAACCGCGCCGGAGTTTGTTCAGCTCGTGCGGGGAGATTCGACGCTGTTTTTGGTGTCGAAGTCCAGCCGCGAGGAGGCTAGTCAGCTTGCGGACCTTCAGGCGAACAAGGTGGGAGTGGGGATGAGGCTCTATCTGGAGGTGGATGACGCGAAGGCGCTTCACAAGGAGCTTGCCGCTGCCCGGGTACCCATTCTGCGCGCTCTGGCGTACAATGAGAAGGAGGACTACACGGAGTTCTCTGTTGTCGACCCGGACGGATATGAGATTGGCATTTTCTCGTAGGCCGACCCGTGATCGACAGTCGGGCGCGACAAGCGGCATCGCTGCGAAGCAGCAATCCGCATGACCCCAATCGACCGCTGCTATGCAGACTTGGAGTTGCGTCCCGGCGCAAGCTGGGAGCAGATTAAGCGCGCCTACCGCGAGCAGGTGCGGCGTCATCACCCGGACCGCTGCCAAGGCGCAGCCCGAGAGCAGCGGGCTGCCGAGGACCGGATGAAGCGTGTTACTCTGGCGTATGCTCAGATACGCGATGCCATGGTTTCTCCGCCGGCGGTTCTGCATCCGCCCACTGCCGCGGCGGTTGCCGTTCCGGATGGCGTGTCGCGCGAGAGCGCCTATGCGGTCTACTCTGGGCATGAGCTGGGCGCCGTCAGTACGGACGAGGCGCCCTATGCTCGGGCTGTTCGCCTCTACTATGATGGACTGGAACACTACCGGGAAGGCAGAACAGCCGAGGCGGTGAGCGCGCTGCGAGTGAGCGTCTGCCTGCATCCGGACAATTCGGATGCACACATGAAGCTGGGTCTCTGCTTTCGCGTGCAGGGCAGACCGGGCAAGGCGGCTGCAGCGTTCGAGCAGGCGATTCGGCTTGGAGGCGCTCCAGACGATGCATACTTGCTGCTCGCGCTCACTTGGTTGGAGTGCGGTGATTTTGCACGCGCGGCGGAGGTCTGCACCCAAGGCCTCATTGAGGATCCGCTGAATCCCGACCTGCAGCAGATCCTCAACGACGCTCGGGAGCGATTGACCCCCAGTGAGACGCTATCCAGGAGAAGGGCAGGATGATCCGGTGATTCTGGTAATAGATAACTATGACAGCTTCACCTACAATCTGGTGCAGTACCTCGGTGAACTGGGCCTGGAGATCGAGGTCCGCCGCAACGACAAGATCACGCTCGACGAGATTGCCGAACTCGCTCCCTCTCACATCGTCATTTCTCCTGGGCCTTGCACTCCGCTGGAGGCGGGCATCTCGGTTCCCGTGATAGAGCGTTTCGGCGGCAAGATTCCCATCCTGGGCGTCTGCCTTGGGCACCAGAGCATTGGTCAGGCCTATGGCGCAGAGGTCGTGCGAAACTGGCGCGTAGTGCATGGCAAGACCGGTGAGATTCATCACGACGGCATGGGGGTGTTCGCTGGACTTCAGTCGCCGGTAACCGCCACACGATACCACAGCCTCGTTATCAAGCCCGAGACGGTGCCGGACTGCTTGGTGGTGACGGCACGGACTGCCGAAGGTGAAATCATGGGCGTCCGCCACGTTTCGCATGCGGTGGAGGGCGTGCAGTTTCACCCCGAGTCGGTGATGACCTCCGAGGGCAAGCGCATGCTTGCGAACTTTGTGGGGGGCTAGCAGCATTCTCACAATTGGGTTCTGCGATTGAAACACCGCCTACATGTGGGACAAGTCGCCCCTCTTAGGACACAGTTCACGTAGCCAAATCCGTGCGTCCTGAGCGCGCACCCGCTCATCCTGAGCCTGCCACAGCCGTATCGTGGCAGAGTCGAAGGACCGTATCGAGCCGCAGTCGAAGGATGCGAAGTCGACGGACCCACCAGCCTTCGGAGTACGTCCCAAGTGGTGGATCCTGGGCCGCTACGAGAACGTGAGCTAGGCTGCGGCACGAGTAGAGTCGACGGAGGGTCCCAATGAATCAGCTGCTCGCTCATGCAGCCGATGTTGAGTCGCTCGACGACATCCACGACCTCATCCACGACCGCTTCTTTTCCATTAGCGCCATCTCACACGACACAGTTGAACGAGTGCTGCGGATTCCATTCGCAGACGGAGTTGGAACTGCGACTTTCTGCCGCGCGCCGGATGTGATCGTCCCGCCCTGCAGTGTGCTCGAAATCGCCTGCGTTCAGAACTTCTGGATCAGGGACACGGAGTCGATCGGGATGTACGATTTCAATGAATTGGTCTGGCATCCCGAGAGACGCATCATTGAGATCAAGACCTGCGTACCCCTTACCTTCCGGGTGTTGGTGGATAAGCTGTCGGTGTCCGTCACACACGATGCGGGCTAGGGCCAAGTAAACGGGGCGTGAATGGCATGAACGAAGCAGCCAAGGAACATTACGACCGCGGCGAAGTACTTTCGGAGGCGGATCGGCACGTTGAGGCGGTCGCTGCCTTTCAGCGAGCGGCGGAGCTAGATCCGAAATGCGGCGACATTCGCGATTGGCTTGCCACTGCGCTGTATCGGTGCGGTCGCCTTGATGAGGCACTCGTGGAGTACCATCACTCGATCGATGTCGAGCCTTCCGCATGGGCCTATTGCAATCTCGGCAGCATCCTTGACGACCTGGGACGGTACAACGAGGCCGAGACAGCCTACAGAAGCGGCATTGCGCTAGATCCCAAAGAGTATGAAGCACATTGTGATCTCGGTCTCGTGTTGCGACACCAGGGCAAGCACGAGGAATCTCTCGATGCCTTCCGGTGCGGTGCGGCGCTCAATCCTGCGGATGGCGACGTCTATCGAGGCATCGGCGGCGCTCTGTACGACCTGCGACGATTCACAGAGGCAGCAGAGGCTCTTATGAGGGCCGTTGAGCTTGAGCCGAAGTCTGCGGATGCACACATCGAGCTTGGCATGGCGCTTGGCAAGTGCAGCCATCATGCGGAGGCGGAAGCCGAGTATCGATGCGCATTGGAGCTGGAGCCTTCCTCCGTGGCGTATTGCTGCCTCGGAAGTGTGCTGGACGACCTGGACAGGCACCACGAGGCGATGGAGGCATTTCTGCGCTCACTGGGGCTCGATCCGAACGATGCGGATACCCACAACAAGCTCGGCGTGCTACTAGAGCACATGGACCGGCCGGAAGAGGCGATAGCCGAATATCGGCTTGCAAGCGAACTCGATCCTGCGGATCCAATCCCGCACAGGAACCTCGGCTGCACGTTGAGCGAGGTGGGCCGCCATGCCGAGGGCGTGGATGCCTTGCGAAAGTCCATTGAGCTGAGACCCGACCATGCGGGAGCGCACAACGACCTTGGCTTGGCTTTGGATGGGTGCGGCAGGCGCGAGGGGGCGGTTGCCGAGTATCTTGTCTCTATTGAACGGTCTCCTACTTGGCAGGCATACTACAACCTGGCGGATACTCTCGGAGACCTGGGCAGGCATGAGGACGCAGTATATGCATATGAGCAAGCGCTGCTGTTGAACCCAGATGAATCAGACACGCATTGCAACCTTGGGTCCGAGCTGAACAGACTTGGCCGGACCGATGACGCAATGCGCGAGTACCGTCTTGCGATCGACCTGAATCCGCAAGACGCGCTGGCCCACCGCAACCTAGGGAGCAACCTCTATGACCTCGGCCGTTATCCCGAAGCAGAAGAGTCCCTCCGACTGGCAATTGGCCTTAATCCGGACTACGCCGCAGCGCACAACGATCTCGGGTTAACCCTGGAGGCGCTGGACGAACGGCTTCGGGCTATAGACCACTACCGGCAAGCGGTCCGTTTCGCACCAAGCGAAGGCGCCTATCTCGTTCACCTTGGAAACGCACTCTGCCTCAGCGGCTCCAGCGAAAATGCGCTTGAGTGCTACCGAGAAGCTATTCGGCTCGATCCGCTTAACATGAACGCCCACTACAACCTCGGCGTCTCTCTCGAGGTGCTGGGAAGGACTGACGAGGCTGCGGAGGCGTTTCGGATTGCGGCAGAGAGAACGGATACGAACGCATCATAACGTCAGGGTAGAGATTGGCGCTGCACCGTGAGGGGTTTCGGCGGGCCATGGGTGGTGTCGTAGGGGCGAAGCATCCGCCGTAGAGGTTCGCGTGTGTGCAGGTATGACATACGGGGATGCTTCGCCCTTCCCGTGGTGATGTGTCCTGACTGTCTGCGTTTCCCGTACAGATCGTAGGGCACCTCGGGCGAAGCATCCACGTGGAACCTCTCAGGTGTCTCGGAAGGCTCTCGTGTGGATGCTTCGCCCCTACACCGCGACGGCATTACCGAAGGTGCGCGGGTCTTGATAGTCAGTGCGTGTCAAACGGCGGGTTGGCCGAGCCCCGCAGGCCAACGAACGTCGCGCATTGGCCCCGCCCTTCGTGAGGTATCCTTTGTGCTCCGGCTGCAGAGTTTGCAAGCCCCCGAGCGCTAGTCATGAAACCCTCTTCAGAACACGACGCCGCCGTCTACACTACACGAATCGCCGCTCTCCATGGCCTCCTTCGCGCGGCAGGCGCAGGCGGCGCAATTCTTGCCCCAACCGACCAGATGCGCTACCTCTCTGGGTGGAGCGAGCACGGCCATGAGCGGCTCATCGCGCTCTTCGTTCCTGCCTCTGGCGAACCGACCTTCCTGGTTCCCAAAATGAACGCGCCGCAGGCGCTCACCAATCCGGCGGGTATTCAGGACGTACGTGGCTGGGAGGACGAGACCGGATGGGCAGGGCTGGCAACGGAAGTGATAGCTGGGTGGGCCAGCTCTGAAACTATTCTTGTGGACGATGAGATGCAGGCAGGCCACCTTCTTCAGCTTCAGGAGGCTCTGCCTGCGGTACGGTGGAGGTCCGTGGGACCCAGTTTGGCGGTTCTGCGAGAGCGCAAATCGCACGGGGAACTCGACCTGATGCGAAGGTCCGCCGAGATCACGGACGAGGTCTACAGCGCCACCATCAAGGAGCTTGAGCCTGGATTAAGTGAGAATGAAGTCCAGCATATAATCAGCCTGGAGTATCGCGTACGCGACACACTTCCTTCGTTCTCACTGGTCTGCTTTGGGCCGAACACGGCTCTGCCGCACCACAGCTCTGGGGACCGGAGACTGGCCGACGGAGACGTTGTCATTCTCGACATTGGGTGCCATTGGCACGGTTATGCGTCCGACATTACACGAACGGTCGCATTTCGCCGCGCCGATCCGAACGCCGCCGAGGTCTACCGCGTCGTGCATCGCGCACACACGGCGGTGATGGAGTTTGCCAAGCCGGGCGTAACATGCGAATCGGTGGACGCCTCAGCGCGGTCCGTCATAGAGTCGGCAGGTTACGGCGAGAACTTCGTGCATCGCACGGGGCACGGCATAGGCCTCTCGACTCACGAGCCGCCCTACATCGTGAAGGGCAACCCACAGAAGCTGGAGGAGGGAATGTGCTTCAGCGACGAGCCTGGCATCTACTTGCCGGGAAGGTTCGGCGTCCGAATAGAGAACATTGTGACCGTCACAGGCAGCGGAGTTGCCTCGCTAAATGCCGCGCCGCCGACGGAGCTCGAGGTGGTGGGATGATCGCAGCGTATTCGGCATCCGTTTCCGGCGGTCGAAGCCTCACCGAGCTGGAGGCGACCCGTCTCATGGGCGCCGTCATGGACGGCGAGGGCTCCGAGGAGGAGATTAAGGCGCTGCTGCTTGCGCTGCGGGCAAAGGGCGAGACGGTGGACGAGATTACCGGCTTTGCGCGAGTCCTTCGCGCTCGGAGCCTCGCGGTTGAGGTTACGGCGGACCCTCTGCTAGACGTCTGTGGCACCGGCGGCGATGGTGGTCACACCTTTAACGTCTCAACTGCCGTTTCATTCGTGGTGGCGTCGTATCCACTCGCAATTGCGAAGCATGGCAATCGTGCGGCATCCAGCAAGGTGGGAAGCGCGGACGTGCTCGAGGCGCTCGGGGCGAGGATCGACCTCACGCCCGGTCAGGTCGCGGATTGCATTGCTGCGACAGGGATCGGTTTTTTGTTTGCGCAGACGCACCACCCCGCAATGAAGCGGGTCGGCAAGCTTCGCCGGGAGCTTGGGGTGCGAACGGTGTTCAATCTCCTCGGCCCGCTCGTGAATCCCGCCTCGCCAACGCATCAGGTTATCGGTGTGTCTGAAGCTGCCGTTGGGCCGAAGCTGGCTGAGGCACTGGGACGCCTGGGGGGCCAGCGAGCGGCAGTCGTGCATGGAATCGACGGCTTGGACGAGGTATCGACCGTCGGTTCAACTCAGATTAGCTGGCTCAGGGACTGTAGAGTAACGGAGGAGGTTCTCACTCCGGAAGACTTGGGATTTGCGTGCGCGGAGATCGGCAGTCTGCGCGGCGGCGAGACCGCTGCCGAGAATGCCGAGATTGTCCGGGCAATTCTGCGGGGCGAGCAGGGGCCGAGGCAGGATATCGTGGCTGCAAATGCCGCTGCCGCGTTCCTGGTGGCTGGAGTGTGCGCAACGTGGGACGAAGCATGTAAGGTGGCGGTAGAGCGGCTGGAGTCCGGCGCTGCGCTCAGTAGACTCGAAGAGTTCGTGGAGTACACTCGAAAGGCGGCTGCATGAGCATCCTGTCGCAGATATTGGCCGAGAAGATGACCGAGGTGGACTGCGCGAAGCGCAGGCGACCCCAGGCAATAGTCGAGCGCGACGCGCTCAAGCGGTCGCCTGCGAAGAACTTCGTGGCTGCACTAACGGGTGCGGATCGCCCTGCGCTGATAGCCGAGGTCAAGAAAGCATCCCCCTCGAAGGGCATCATTCGCCATGACTTCGACCCTGTGGCGGCAGCAACGGCGTATGCTGCCAACGGGGCAAGCTGCATCTCGGTGCTTACGGACGAACCATTCTTCCAGGGCCACCTTCGCCATCTTGCTCAGGTTCGTGACGCCGTGGATGTGCCTCTCTTGCGCAAGGACTTTATCGTCGATGAATACCAGATATTCGAGGCTAGGGCGGCCGGAGCGGACGCAGTGCTCCTCATTGCTGCAGCCCTGAAGCCGGACGAGATTGAGGCCATGCTGCAGACGCTCCGCAGCTTGCAGATGTGCGCCATTGTGGAGGTGCATAATCGCGAGGAGCTGGAGGCCGCGCTTTCGACCTCCGCGGAGCTGATAGGCATCAACAATAGAGACCTGCATCTCTTTCGAACGACGCTGGACACCACGATTGAACTGATGCCGCACGTGCCTGCGGGCAGGCACGTCATTAGCGAGAGTGGAGTTAACACTCGGGCGGACGTTTTGAAGCTTCGCGACGCGGGAGTGACCGCCGTGTTGGTGGGCGAAGCGCTGATGCGCGAGGCCGACATCGGCGCGAAGACTCGCGAGTTGCTTGGGAGGTAGTGGCGTCGTTGGGACATAGCAGGGTGTGCTCAGGGAAGGTGTAGCAAAACTATGGCAGTGCATGATCGCCTGTCTGATTTCGTGAAAAGTGGGCCGCGCCGCCTGAAGGATGCCGAGGAAATGATGGAGCCGCCAACTGCGGATGCGGCAAGGTCGGATGCGCGAATAAGGCATCTTCGCGGCGCGATGTACCTTGCCGGGTATGCAGTGGAGTGTCTTCTGAAGGCATACTTGATAGAACAGGAAGGTTGCAGATCGTTATCCGAGGCTCAAATGGTAATCAACGCTCGTCGAACAAGGCAGAGTCAGCTGCCGATCCAGCGAATCGCAAACAGTGCGGCGGGACACAGCATCTACTACCTTGTGGGCCTAACGGACATCAGCACACTGCCTGGTTACGACGGAGCACTCTGGGGCAGGCTAGCGGCATGGACCACAGCGTGGCGATATGAACATAACGTTCCAGCGCAGCACGATGCTGAACGATTCCTTCGTGATGTGCGTGTTGCTGTAGGCTGGCTCAGAAATCGAATATCCGCTTGATGGAGCATAGATAGATGCCAACCACGATCGATTATGCCGAGATGAGCCGCAGAGTCACTGACGCCCTGCGGGTGGGATTTGGTCCGAACCTCACCGTCCGAACTGACGAAGGGTGGATGGGCCGGATTCACGCAAAGGTTGTAGGGACCGCGTTCGATGGGCGCACCGAGGATGAGAAGCAGGCCATGGTGTGGGAGGTACTTCGTCGGGAGCTCAAGGCAGACGCAGACGCTGTCTCACTGGTGCTGGTGTATGGCATAGACGAAATATAGGCGACCGATATGACTCGAATTAAGATCTGCGGACTCACGAATGCGGAGGACGCCGAAGCGGCGGTGCAGCTTGGCGCGGATGCGCTGGGCTTCATACTCGTGCCCGATACGCCGAGGTATGTGGGAACGC
>VFKD01000546.1 GCA_009885735.1 bacterium | reverse complement strand
GCTTTCGTTCAATAACCTCTTCGATCTGAATGCCGCGCTGGAGACCGTGAAGGAGTTCGATGAAGCGCCTGCCGCCGTCATCATCAAGCATGCAAATCCATGCGGAGTCGCCCTTGGGATCGATATTGCGCAAGCGTTCGAGCGTGCGAAGGCATCGGATCCGGTGTCGGCCTTCGGCGGCATCTTGGCGGTAAACATGCCGGTGGACGCCTCCGCTGCCGAGCTCATCACCGGCAAGAACACCTTCTTCGAGGCGATTGTTGCGCCCGGATTCACGGCGGATGCGCTGCCCATCCTGACCGGCAAGAAGGCGTGGGGCGCAAATCTGCGGCTCCTAGAGGTTGGGAGTTTGGAAGGTTGGCGGAAGTTGGCAGCTGGCCGCGACCTCAAGCGCGTGGTGGGAGGCCTGCTGGTTCAGGAGCGGGACCTGAAGGTGATATGCGCAGAAGACTTGAAATGTGTGACGGAGAGGTGTCCTACCGACGAGGAGATAGCCGAACTGCTCTTTGCCTGGCGGGTCGCCAAGCATGTGAAGTCAAATGCGATTGTGCTCACGAAGGATCGTCAGGTAGTCGGTGTCGGCGCGGGCCAGATGAACCGGGTTCAGTCCGTTCGGCTAGCCACGGGGCAGGCAGGTGACCAGGCACATGGCGCGGCGATGGCATCCGATGCGTTCTTCCCGTTTCCAGATGGTCCCGAGCATGCGATACGGTGCGGTGTACGGGCGATTATTCAGCCGGGAGGCTCGAGGAAGGATCAGGAGACCATTGACGTGTGCAACGCAAACGGAGTTGCGATGGTATACACCGGCGTGAGGCACTTTCTGCATTAGCCTGCATTATTGCCAGTTCTTTGCAAAGCGCAACAGGCTGTCACACAGTCATTCGCGCACCGTCATTCCCGCATGTCCTTAGCGGGAATCCAGTGTCCCGGGCCTGGGTTCCACTCTCTGCCGCAGTGGCGGCGGAGTGCATGCACGTTCGCAATTAATCCGCGTATGACTTTGGATTCCGACATTAGGAGAGGCAAATGTTGACAGAGGCCCAAGTACACGAGTTCCGGGAGAAGGGGTTTCTTAGGGGACCAAGGGTACTTGATGAGACCGATACGCATCAACTGCGTGCGAGGCTGGACGACGTCATGGAGGGCCGCTCGAAGGCTCAGCCCGAGGCCAAGCGCAACATGCTGGGTGACGGCTCGGAGCAGGTTGTGGTTCAGGTGGTCAACATCTGGGAGGCAGACGACCTTTTCAACGTGCACCTCTATCAGCCGGAAATCTGCGGCATGGTTGCGCAGTTGATGGGTACGGACACTGTGCGGGTGTGGCACGACCAGGTGCAGTACAAGCCTCCCAAAGTGGGAGGACCCACAAGTTGGCATCAGGACCATCCGTACTGGCCCATCATTCAGCCCGCCGATCTGGTAAGCGCATGGCTTGCTATCGAGGATGCGGACGTGGAGAATGGCTGTATGTGGATGGTTCCCGGCAGCCACAAGTGGGGACCGCACAAGAACGGCACCATTGGCACGGATCCGGTGACGTTCGCGCCGCTGCCTGATCTCGCTGCGCTTCCACCAGGAGTAGACGTCACTCCGGTGCCGTGCCCCGTGATGGCAGGCGAGGTGATGTTCCACCACTGCCTGACGTGGCATGGGTCTCCGCCGAACCGGTCGAGCAGAGGAAGGCCCGCAATCGCTGTTCACTATATGCCCGGTTATACGCGGTATGAGCCGAAGGGCGGACACTTGGTGGAGCATCGGGTAACCGTCGGACCTGGTGAAGTGCTTGAAGGCGAGTTCTTTCCAACCGTTTGGCGAGGTGGACCTGTTACACCCACGCCGATCTGATCTTAGCGACTGCGCCTGCGATGTCGGCCATGTCTGATTCCGGTCCAAGAAGTTGTGTCTGGAAGAGCCAAACGGTCTCCTTACACGCCGCCTCGCAGACAGGGCAGCGATCTGCGAACGAACGGTAGTCGATGCGGCTGTCGTCCCCAGCTTGTATTCTCTCGAAGAGCGCCTCGCGATAGAGCGGCACATAGCCAGAACCGCACGGCACTCCCTCGGAGTTCACGGCGTCTATGAATTCGTCCCGTGATTTGCCCCCAAACTCATGAGGATTGTAGCGGAACATGAATAGGTGATAGGCGTGCCGAGTGATACGGGGGTCCACGTCAGCGACCGATATTCCGGGGATTTGCCGCATCAGATTGGTGAGAACGGCAGCGTTCGCTGTTCGTCGCTCGGTCTGGTCACCTAGACGCGCCAGCTGCGCGATGAGGATTGCAGCCTGCCACTCGGTCATGCGGAAGTTGCCGCCAAGAATGCTGTGCTCGTACCATCGGCCCGAGCGAGGCCGTCCGACGTTGTGCACCGACCAGACTCGCTCGGCCCATTCTTCGTTGTTCGTTATGACGATGCCGCCCTCGCCGCAGTTGAGGTTCTTGCTGGCCTGGAAGCTGAACGTACCCAGATCGCCGATTGCACCCACCCTCGTGTCGTTCCATTCGGCGAGATGCGCTTGGGCGGCATCCTCAATGACTTTCAAGCCGTGCTGGGCGGCAATCGCGCATATGCCGTCGAGGTCTGCGGGTCCACCGGCGATATGAACCGGGATGATCGCCTTCGTACGAGGCGTGATTGCCTCCTCTATTCGCGCAGGGTCGATGTTCAGGCTGTCGGCATCAATATCTGCAAAGATAGGAATAGCTCCCACCGCAAGCACGCTGCTCGCGGTCGCTACGAAGGTATAGGGCGGAACGATGACCTCATCTCCGTGCCCGATGCGCAGTGCGCGAAGGGCGACCTCAAGAGCGGCGGTCCCGTTGGTGACGCACGTCGCATACTCCGCGTCATGCAGGGCGGCAAAGGCGGCCTCGAATTCCGGCACCTTCGCTCCGCCGACCGACCACCATTGGCCGCTGCGGAGAACCTCGAGAAGTGCGCGCTCCTCGGTCTCGTCCCACACGGGCCACTGCGGCCATGGCTTGGAGCGCGAAGGGGATCCGCCTGTAATTGCAAGCTTTTCTGTTGAAACGATTGCCACCTAAGTGTTACTCCTTGACAAAGTACTGTCCCGACGACTTTATTGTGACCAACCGTACTATCGATGTGGCTGACCGATGGTCTGAATGGCACTGCGGACTGCGAGAGACCATCGCCACACTGTCATGCTGAGCGGAGCTTCCGCCGTTTGGAAGCGCAGTCGAAGCATCCGTTTGTGTCACACAGGTTACTGCTGGACCTTTCGACTTCGGCTCGATACGGCTGAGCCTCCGCTCAAGGTGACAGGTGTGGCGGCTCGTCTCGGCTGAGCCTCCGCTCAAGGTGACAGGTGTGGCGGCTCGATACGGCTGAGCCTCCGCTCAAGGTGACAGGT
>VFKD01000214.1 GCA_009885735.1 bacterium | reverse complement strand
GGTAAATGTGTACGCAGCCGTTGTCCAGGCGATGTCGACCGGAGTAGACAGCACGGCGCCGACGGCCTCCATCACCAGCCCTGCTGGCGGAACGACGGTCTCTGGCACGGTCTCGGTCTCGGCTACTGCGGCAGACGCAGGGGGCGTGACGAACGTGCAGCTCTTCGTGGACGGTTCACTCTACGCTTCAGACTCAACGTCGCCGTACTCGTTCTCGTGGAATACAGGTTCCTATGTGAACGGATCTCACACGCTGATGGTGAAGGCGTTCGATGCGGCTGGCAACATCGGGGCTTCGGCCTCGGTCTCGGTGACGGTGAATAACGTCGCTCCTCCGTCCGACACGGTGGCTCCGACCACGGTGATCACCAGCCCTGGAAATGGGGCTAAGGCGGACAGCATGCTCACCGTAACAATCAGCGCGACCGACAACGTTGGGGTTGTGAGCGTAGAGCTGTTCGCGGACGGCAAGAGCGTGGGAACTTCCACCTCGGCCAGCCCGACGTTCAAGCTGAACACCCGCAAGTGGTCGAGTGGCACTCACTCGCTGCAGGCAGTTGCCTCGGATGCCAAGGGCAACAAGGGTAACTCAGCAGTGGTGAGCGTGACGAAGTAGGGCGGAACGGCAAAAGGCAACCGTCCTTCGACTGCGCTTCGATACGGTCCTTCGACTCTGCCACGGAACGGCTGTGGCAGGCTCAGGATGAGCGGAAATGCAGCGCTCGGGATGCTCGGGCGTAACCAGGCGCTGCTGAAGGTCGACGGTTGTTGAACCAGAGAACGGCGAGGGCAGAGATGCTCTTGCCGTTCTTCTGCGTTCATCCGCGTCCTCGCCGTTGTAGGGGCGACAGCATCCGCACGGGAATCTATCGTGTGAGCGCATCGGGTGTATGCGGATGCTTCGCCCGCGCAAATGGGACGACACAACGGAAACGTCAAAGTCAAGGGCAATTCAACCATCCGCTTCGCTAGAGGCACCGAGGCGCAAAGAACGGCTAGGGCAGAGATGCCCTTGCCGTTTCTTTGCGATACCTTGCACCCTTTGCGGTAGATCGCCGTTGTAGGGGCGACAGCATCCGCACAGGAATCTATCGTGTGAGCGCATCGGGTGTATGCAGATGCTTCGCCCGCGCAAATGGGACGACGTAAGGGCAACAGAGTAGTCCATGCCGTTCCTCTGCGTTCTCAGCGGCCTCCGCGGTTCAGAGCCGTTGCCGTTGTCGGTCTCACGTCCTCGGTTTTCAGTCGCCATTGCCAATACCACAAAACGGCCCGGGAGCGAGTGGTTCGCTTCCGGGCCGCCTACGTACTCCCTACTTCCTACTCCCTTACACACACTCCATAGCCTTTACTTCTTCGCGCCGCGTCGCAGCCTAAGCAGTCCCAGCCCACCAAGTCCGAGCAGGGCTGCCATCTGGTAGAACGCAGGCTCTGGGACGATGCCGCCGCCATCGCCGCCGCCGTCCGTGATCCAGCCGCTGAGCGCACCGCTGGAACCAATCCCATGTACATGTGCGGCAGAAGGAAAGCCCGTCTTGCCCACAGGTCCGTCAACACTGTCGAACATGAAGTCAGCAACCGATATAGTCCCCGACGAAATGGTCACCAAGTAGAGAGAGTCCTTGGCATTCGTCAGTCTGCTTGCCGCTGCATTCGGGAAGTTGAAGCGGATGTCGAAGTAGCCATCGCCGTCTGCCTTGTACGCATTCACCGCTTTATCCACCCACCCCCCCTGCCGCCCGGTACCGGACTGAAACGCAAACGCGAGGTTTCCAACAGTCTTGGCGGGATTAAAGTTGAAGTACCACCCCGACACATACTCGGTTCCTGTTAGGTTGGTCGTCTCCATGGAGAGGAGAACCTGATTCGTAGCGACGCTCACTCCGAATGGGTTTGCACCATAGCTATTATCAAACAGCTTCGCAGTAAGCCAGGGCTTTGTAACAGACGCGGGCGGAGCCGCGCCGCTAAACTCGTAGCCCAACTCAATCTCGTAAAAACCTGTTGCATTGGCTGGTCCTACACTGCCGCCTACTAGAAGAGCTATAGCGCCTATTGCGATTATAGTCTTCCTGACCTCATTGAGGATCATGTTCAATTATTCCTTTCATATCATCGATTGCTGGTGCGGAACGCCTTCACTACTCGCCAGGCGCCCACCATCGGATTAACCTACACCAATATGATAACACCGTTCCGGTTAAGGATTGCTTTAGATTTCGGCATGCGTTCTTAAGATTTGCTTAAGGGCTTAGCGCTCGACGTAAGACGTGAGCCAGCCAGTCCAGCAAGTGCCGGAACGGTTTGTCGGGCCGCAAGAAGCGCAGAGCTTGCTGATAAGGCACTGATAATCTTAAGATTCACTAAAGATTCGCTTAAGATTTGCAAGATGATCGTGTTCTTGGGTATCTTCATAGCAGAGTGTCCGACCATGCAGGCGACTAGCGACTCGCCGGACACTGATCCCTTCAACCGCAAGTACTGGGCGGAGGTTCATGCGCGCAGACTCGATGTTGAAGGGCACAAACCACGCAGCCACCTAGCACCCCCCACGACGGCTGTACCGCTCGGCATCGGCTCTGGGCTTCCGTAACCGCTTGCCGGCCTCATTGTCAGCATCGGTCGTACCACCGAACCTGCGGCTGTCTCGCGGGATGGAACCATTCCTGGCCCTACCTAGTCGAACCACCTGCGCCATTGAAAGAGTGGCGCAGCGTTCGCTGATTCCACAAGTCAGCACCAGCAGACCACCAAACAGGGCTGGAGGTGAGACTTTCACCTATCACAATATTAAGGAGATACAATGACAATATCTGTTAGCTCCCGTGCATGGTTGGCCATGGCTGGAAGCGGTGTCGCACGCATCATCACGCTCGCTGCCCTTGTCGTACTTTCAGTGTTCGTCAGCTCAGCCGCACATGGTGACCCTCCCGCAGGATTTGCCAAGGGGCGAGTCTTAGTGAAGTTCTACTCTGGCACGACCATCGCCAAGTCAACCTCCGCGATGAGAGCGATCCATGCGACAGCCAGCCGAAGACTGGGCAGGCTTCCCGTGGAGATGCTCTTGCTTCCCAAGGGTGCAAGCGAGCGCAGCGCGGTGAACAGACTCAGGGAACTGCCGCAAGTCGAGTATGCCGAGCTGGATGCACGAGTTAAGATTGCCGCAGATCCCAACGATCCTTCGTATCCCAGCCAGTGGCACCTTCCGAACATCTCGGCGCCACAGGCATGGGCCGTCACTGTTGGCAATCCGAACCTGATTGTGGCCGTGCTTGACACAGGATGTGATCCGTCGCACCCGGACCTGACGGCAAACTACGTTCCAGGCTGGAATTTCTATGATGGCAACAGCAATAGCACGGATGTCCATGGGCACGGCACGATGGTGGCCGGATGCGTGGGTGCGAGGGGCAACAACGCGACAGGTGTTGCCTCCGTCTCGTTTGTCGGCAAGATCATGCCCTGCCGAGTAACTGATGCTACGGGCTATGCACTTTACTCGACGATCGCAAGCGCAATTCAGTGGGCTGCCGACCAGGGTGCGAGGATTGCCAACATCAGCATCGAAGGAACTGCCGGAAGCAGCACCGTTCAGACGGCAGCGCAATACATGTGGAACAAGGGCGGATTGACAGTGTGCGCGGCCGGCAACGATGGCGCAGATCCTGGCTATGCACCCGGCCCATACACGATTAACGTTTCAGCCACAAACAGCGCCAACACAAAGTCGAGCTGGTCCAGCTATGGCTCCTATATCACAGTTTCGGCTCCTGGTGAAGGCATTCTCACCACCACGATGGGCGGAGGATATGGAGGCGGGAGCGGCACTTCGTACAGTGCGCCAGTCACGTGCGGCGCCCTGGCGCTTACGTGGGCCGCCAACCCGTACTTGACCAACTCGCAGTTGGTTGGCATCCTGAAGTCTACTGCCACCGACCTCGGAACGGCCGGATTTGACACCTACTACGGGTATGGCAAGGTCAACGTTGGTGCGGCGGTTCAGGCGGCACTTTCTACGGCAGTCGACACGACGGCTCCCACGGCGTCCATCACGAGTCCCAGCGGCGGCGCGTCTGTCGCCGACACGGTTTCGGTCTCGGTTACCGCAACTGACAGCATGGGCGTGACGAACGTCCAGCTGTTCGTGGACGGCTCACTCTATGCGTCAGACTCATCCTCGCCGTACTCGTTCTCGTGGAATACAGGCTCCTTCTCGAACGGGACTCATACGCTGATGGCGAAGGCATTCGACGCGGCTGGCAACATTGGAGCGTCGGCTTCGGTCTCGGTGACCGTCAACAACGTGGCGCCTCCGGCAGACACGACCGCACCGACCGTGACTATCACGAGCCCTGCGAACGGAACGAAGGTCGGTAATACCCTCTCTGTCTCCGTTGCAGCCACCGACAACGTGGGAGTGGTCACAGTGGTTCTCTACGCCGACGGCAAGCAGGTTGGTACGTCAACTTCTGCCGGCCCGACGTTCAAGGTGAACACCAGAAAGTGGGGAGCCGGCACGCACACGCTGCAGGCGGTTGCGTCCGACGCAGCGGGGAACACGGGAAGCTCGGCGGTGGTGAGTGTGACGAAGTAGGAAGGGCGACGGAGGGCCGTCCTTCGACAGCGCTTCGATACGGTCCTTCGACTCTGCCACGGAACGACTGTGGCAGGCTCAGGATGATCGGAAATGCCGCGCTCAGGATGCTCGGGCGTAATCGGGCGCGGCTGAAGGTCAAGGGCAATTCAACCACCCGCTTCGCGAGAGGCGCGGAGAACGGCAAGGACAGAGATGCTCTTGCCGTTCTTGTGCGTTCCTCCGCGTCCTCGCCGTTGTAGGAGCGACAGCATCCGCACGGGAATCTATTGTGTGAGCGCATCGGGTGTATGCGGATGCTTCGCCCGCCAATCCAGGACGACACAAGGGCAGCGTCAAAGTCAAGGGCGGTCTGAACCACAGAGGCACCGAGGCACAGAGAACGGCAACGGCAGAGGTCTTGGCCCTTTTCGCGTGATTCGCGTCTTTCGTGGTTCAAAAGCCCCTCCTCTGCGTTCCTCAGCGGCCTCCGCGGTTCAAAGCCGTTTCCGCCTCACGTCCCAGCCGAGCATCCTGAGCGCGGCTCAGCCGTATCGAGCCGCAGTCGAAGGACGGTCTCCGGTCCTCGGTCGTTGCCTTCCACACACGAAAACGGCCCAGAAGCGATGTGTTCGCTCCCAGGCCGCTTTCCCATTCCGAACTCTAGAAGCTCCGCCGAAAAGTCCCACTCTTCTGTCCAAAGGAGGAGATCATCGCCATACTGTCGAATACTCCAATAGTGTTGTCTTTCTACTGGAGTGACCCTTATGATAGGTCGGCGCAATCCTCAACGTGAATTGTTCGACGTTGGTAATGTGTTTCCAATGTCGTTAAGGGCCGGCACCTTCCACGCTCAGTTGGCCGCGGTCTCTGAACGGCTGTTTACGGATGCTGACTTCGCTGTGTTTTACTCGGATCGGCTGGGCCGCCCCAGTGTTCCTCCTTCGCTATTGGCTCTGGTGATACTGATGCAGCATGAAGCCGGTATTTCAGATGAAGAGGCTATTGAACGTACAGGGTGCGATCTGCGGTGGGCTGCGGTGTTGGGGTGTCCTGCCGGGACGCCGTTGTGTGCTCGCAGCGCTCTGGCGTTGTTTCGCGCTCATCTGCAGATTCATGCCGAGGCAGGTCGCATCTTTCTAAGCAGCATTCAGGAGGCCAAGCGGGCTGGTCTTCTGAAGGGCAATGCGCTGCGTGTGGCGGTTGACACCAAGCCCATCGAGGGTCGTGGCGCTGTGGAGGATACATTCAATCTCTTGGCGTCCGGCATTCGCCAGCTTGCCCGTGCCCTCGCCGGATCGGTCAGCCAAAAGCCTGACGATTGGATGGCCGCCGAGGGATTTGGACGTTATGTTGAGCCGAGCATTAAGGGCAGCTTTGACGCCGACTGGTCGGATGACCGGGCCCGAAACAGCATATTGACTGAAGTTGTTGCTGACGCTCGGCGGCTTCTTGCCCTTCACAGGAGTTCCGGCATTTCGTCTCAGGGCGCTCAGCTATTGGAGAAACTTCTCCTACAGGATGTGGAGGAGACGACTACCGACACCGGTCAGCCTGCTGCCACGATAAAGCAAGGGACAGCCAAGGGACGCATTCCCTCTGTCACCGACCCCGAGCAGCGCCATGGCCGCAAGAGCAAGAGCAAGAGCTTCACTGGGGCCAAAGCCTCTATCGCCGTGGATATCGACAGCCAGATCATCGTCGCCACGGAGACGCTTCCGGGGGACGCTCCAGATAACCTGCGCGTGCTCGACCTGGTAAGGCAAGCGGAAGACAATACAGGTGACGCGGTAGAAGAGACCATAGGAGACTGTGCCTATGGGGATGGAGCAACCCGTGAGGCATTTTTGGATGCAGAACGTGTACTGCTCGCAAAGGTTCCCAAGGAAGCTCACCGCAACGGTCTCTTTCCAAAGAGCGCATTTCAGATTGACCTGCTGCAGAACACCGTCACCTGTCCAGGCGGAGTGACCACCACGACCTTTACAACGACCAAGGAGGGCGCCAAGATATTCCAATTCCGGAGCGCTTGCGCTGGTTGCGCCCTCCGGTCCCTCTGTATCAAAGAACGTGACGACGGCAAGATTGTCTATGGTGGGCGTTCAGTTCGTGTTCATCCGCAAGAAGAGATTCTGCGAACTGCAAGAGCCTACCAACAGTCCTCGAACGGCAAGGCACACCTGCGCACCAGGGTCGTGGTCGAGCACCGCTTGGCCCGTCTCGCACAATTGGGGATAGGTCAAGCCCGATACATGGGCCTACGGCGCACGCAATTTCAGTTAATCATCGCCGCAACTATCGCCAACCTGCGGAGGACGTGGAACTGGG
>VFKD01000035.1 GCA_009885735.1 bacterium | reverse complement strand
TGCGGAACTATCCGCTCTACGCGACCCAGCTACCACGAAGGTGATCGTCATATGCGGCACACAAAAGCGTTACTCATAGGGCTGTTGACTGTTGTCTCTGCATCGCAGATGGCTTCGGCTCAGTCATTTCTTGCTTCGGACTGGCTGCAGCACCGCGGCGGCTTGAAGCGGCAGGGGCACAATGCAGATCCCGGCCTTCCTGCGGGAACTCAGATGGGCCGCGTGTGGGTCTGGCCGCCAACAGCGGACCTGCCGGGCGAGATTGTGGTGAACAATTCCATCGTTGCGGGCGGTCCATTCCCTGCGAATCCGACCGGGCAGCGGTTCTCGTGGGTCGGCGCTCGGTCGTATTCGTCGACCGCGAACAGGGCCCCCGGCGCGTGGCCTCCCAGTGATTCCGATGCGAACGTGGTGGGCGACTACACGCATACCGACGCAATTACCTCACCAGAGCTTGCAGGCATCGGCATTGCGCGGCTGTCTCAGCTTCCAAACCTTGGAACGGGCGGCAGGAATGTAGCAGACTACCGGATTGTGGACACCGCACTCGCAGCCAGCACTCGCTGGGCACGCTGGAACTTCGGTGGGCAGTATCCACCCGGCTCCAAGCAGGGCCTACGAGACGTCAGCAACAAGCAGCTCGCGGTCAACCAGCGCTATGCGGTCTACATCCGATTCCCCGGCAGCGGCACGCTCGTTGGCGGCGTTTCACGGCCGAACGTGGACCATGTGATGGTGAAGGTGAGCTGGGGCTCAAACGTCGACGACCCGATCACCAGCCGAATCTTCATGCTGAACGCGGGTCAGACCGGCGGCTACTGGATGCGCGTTCGCACCGGTAACGGCGATGACCGCTACTTCCCATACAATGGGACAAACTCGATTCGCGTCACCGTCTACGCTATCACTCCAGATGACGTGACAGACACCTCCAAGTATCTTGCTGCTCCGATTGTCCCGGCAGATGCAGTTCGCCTAGTGCCGGAGTCCGGCCGCGGAGACATCCATGCGCCTGCCGCAAGCGCTATCTTCCCGCCCGGAGCCACCATCGCGAGTCCTGGCTCGGCTCGCCTTACCTACTTCTCGCGAGATGAGACAACAGGACCGCGCAGGCTGTTTCCCTCGGAGACGGTGTTCACTTCCGCGTCGGAGTTTGCTCCCATCCACCGCAATCCGACCGACAACCAGACGCAGATAGTAGCCGACCCATCGAGCAGCGTGCGCTCCGCCGTCTTCTATTGCGTCGAGGAGAATCTGGATCCGGCGGACCCAAAGAAGGGGAAATACGGCAAGCTGAGATGGCGCTACACTGCCGCCAGTCGGCCTACGCGCGTCTCAACCGTGGACGACGATGCACCTGCAGCGCAGTTCACCGCGCCTGCGTTCGCGAATGTCGTGATGCCCGCGGCGGGACAGCATCAAGCGTTCGGACTAACCTACAAGACTTCGGCCTCGGTACCCGCGCCGTTCACGGCGGAGGCGACCTGGAGGATACCCATCCCTACGGGCGGCGCCACCTCCTCTGCTCATTCCGTGTATGCGTGGATTCCCGGAGGCGACACGGCGGCAGTAGACGCTTATGCTCGCGAGGCTCACTACATTATCGTGGATTCGGGAAGCACCGCGGACACGGAGGTTCGCCTCGACCAGCGCAACACTGATAACTCGATGCCTGGAACCTCCCGAGTTGGCGCTTGGCGCCTGCTCGCAAGCGGAGTTCGGTTTACAAGTGGAGCAACCGCCGAGATTCGCCTTCGCAACGACTCGGCTGGAGACGCCGCGGCCGGACGAGTGGTGGTGGCGGATGCTATCCAGATAGTGGCCGAATCGCGCACTGCAAATAGCGTCGTTGCCGCGCCGCTGGTGGCCAACGTGAGGTGGCCGAACGGAACGACGCGCCAAGTGGTCTACTATGCCACGACGGATGGTCATGTCTGGGCGCTCGACGCCGCCGGTTCCGGGGCAAACAGCACGCTGACCACAGCCTATTGGGTCTATCCCTCCATCAGCAATCCAGACCCTGCGGGCGATAAAGACAGCGACGGCGTGTTCGACGGCGTCGAGGACGACCCGAACTACAACAAGGACCCGGAGAGCAATCGACCTCAGCAGGGCATTGATGGCGACGTTGAGAAGACCACCGTCAACAACCCGACACCGCCTCCGGCGACCGTCACGGTCTACTCCGCCACGAATACTGTGCCTGCGCTGGGGCCCTTCGTTTCGTCGCCCACGTATG
>VFKD01000212.1 GCA_009885735.1 bacterium | reverse complement strand
CCCTGCTCCGACGCTGTTTGGGCTGTGATCAGCGCTCCGCTGCGCTCGCCCGCTTCAGTCACCACCACAGCCATCGATAGGCCGCTGATGATTCGGTTGCGCATGGGGAAGTGAAACGGCTCCGGCTTCGACCCGAGCGGGAACTCCGAAATGAGCGCTCCTTGGTCGCGCTCGACAATCGCATCAAAGATGGACCGGTTGTCCTGCGGATAGTCGATGTCGAGCCCGCATCCGAGAACGGCAATGGTTCGCCCGCCGGAGTCTACCGCCGCCTTGTGCGCCACTCCATCTATACCCAGCGCTCCGCCGCTCACAATTGTGAGTCCGGCCGCACAGAGGTCCCGGACCAATCGCGACGTCACGCTGCGACCATAGGGGCTTGCCTGGCGAGTGCCAACGATACCCACCGCGAATCGATCTCGTTCGTCCAGCCGCCCACGAACGTATAGGGCCACGGGTGCATCCGGCACGTCGAGCAACGCCTTCGGGTAGTCTGGGTCCGTGCAGGGCACAATGCGGGCGCCGAGCCGTTCCATCGATGCCAATTGGGTATTTGTGGGTCCGTTAGACGGGTCCAGAATCTTCGACACTGCAGGCGCGCGAAGCTGCCCACGCTCCATTAGGTCCTCGCCGCTCGCTGCGAAAAGCGCCTCGGGGCTTCCGAAGATGTCCAAGAGGTCACGCGCCTGCCTAGGCGGCAGCAGTATGTTGGTGAGTCTAATCCAAGCTTCCATAGAATCGTCTCAATCAAAATGGGGAGGTACAAGGCGCATTGCCTCGGACCTCCCCACAAATTGCTGGCGGATAGCGGGACTCGCTACGGCACGTCGCCTCCGCCACCGCCGCCCCGATTGCGTCCGCCTCCACCACCACGATTGCCGCCAGCGCCTCCGCGATTGCCGCCTTGGCCGCCACGATTTCCTCCCATGCCGCCCCGATTGCCGCCTTGGCCGCCGCGATTGCCGCCCATGCCGCCGAGGCCGGCGTTTGTGGTTGATCGCCTAACCTTCTTGGCGCCCGACGTGGAAACGGTGTTGTCGACCCGGAAGCTCCAGGTGCGCGTTGTGGTGTTGCCCTTCCAGTCAGTGGCCGAAAGAGCGACGATGTGCCGACCGTCGTCCACGGGCTTTACCGCTGTGTCGCTCTTCGGGTCCTCGGATGAGTACTCGAGAATGCCTGTAACCGTGTCGAACTCGAAGCCAAGCTTGTCCTCGTTCTCGCGGCCCTCCGGTTTTCTCTTAATGGGCTCTCCGTCAAGCGTGAGCTTGATCGTATCGAGGTTAATGCCGGAGCCCTCGTCTACGATGGTTCCGTAATAGTAGATGGGCGGAGTGCCGTTGATACGAATGCCCATTTCGGGATACTTGGAGGTAATGATCGGGCCCGTGGTGTCCACAGCGTCTGACCGGAAACTGCAGAGAGAGCCATCGTCCGCCACCACGAACAGGCCATGCGCCGAGGGTACGGGCGAAGCTGCAAGATTAGTGTAGACTGGGATAGTGTCGTCCCGAGACGTAGCCGCCTTAACCGAATAGGACCACTTCGTGGCGCCCGTGCCGGCGTCATAGGCGAAGAGCCCGCCCTCCGCGGTTGCCACATACAGCGTATCACCGCTGAGCGCTGGGGCAGCTAGCACGTCATGCGGAATCTTGACAGCCTCTTTCCATTTCGAGCGACCTGTGCGACTGTCCAGCGAGAAGAGCTTGTTGTCCACGCTAACCGCATAGACCGTTGTGTCGGTCACTACCGGAGGTACCGCCACCTCGCCCGGCAACAGAACAGTCCACCGAAGCGCGAGCGTTCGAGCGAGAAAGCAACGGAGATTGTTGCCGGAGGCTGCATAGACGAGGTCGCCCTGCACAACAGGTGTCTGCGAGCGAACCGTGCCGCCGAGCCGAGCAACCGCACGCATTTTGCCGGTGGTTGCTCCCACGGCATAGAGCGCCTGGTCCTGTCCGATGGCATAGATGGTGCCGTTGGACACAGCAACGGCGCCCTTAATTTCGTCCTGAGCCTTGAAGGAGGTATCTGAAGCCCAGGCGGGAAGCTTGGCACCAGACTTCGCATCGAGGGCATAGAGCCGTCCGTCAGTAGCGCCGAAGTAGACAACGCCGTTTACCACGGTTGCCGCGCAGTCGATGCCGGACTTTGCGGGGAACTTCCAGACAACCTTGCCACTCTCTGCGTTGAGCGCCAGCATAGAGCCGCCGACGCCGAAGTAGAGCACTCCATCGGCAATCGCGGGCGTGGAACGAACCACGTTGTCCAGCGGTTCATCCGCAGGATAGCGCCACTTCAGGCTGCCCGTAACCACATCCACCGCATACATGCGGTCGCTGGAGGCGAAGTAGGCCGTTGAGCCCGATATGGCCGGAGCGGACGAGTTGTAGCCGTCTGCCTCGGTCGTATGCTTCCAGGCAAGGGAGAGGGGAGACGAGATTCGCTCCTCATACACGCCGGTGAGACCCACGTTGCCGCGTACTATGGAGCCGTCCGCATGCGCCGGAGAGGCCGGACCCAGAAGCGAAAAAGCTCCGGCCAAGGCTGCCCCGGATGCCACTGCGGCGCGGCATGCGCCCAAGTGAAAAGTCACGTTGAAAGACCCCCTTATGAGAGGAACACCGCCTCGCGCGCCGCGATGCACCAAAACAGAACGCACGTCAATAGACGCGGTTTCCCGCATCTT
>VFKD01000433.1 GCA_009885735.1 bacterium | reverse complement strand
CTCTTCTAAGGGCTCACAGTTGGCAACGTACACAGTCCACGACCATGACGTACTCATTGTTGGCGCCGGCGGCGCAGGCCTCCGCGCGGCTGTGGCCGTTCGCGAGGCGGGCTTGGACTGCGGAGTCGTGTGCAAGTCGCTGCTCGGCAAGGCGCACACGGTGATGGCCGAGGGCGGAGCCGCTGCCGCGCTTGACAACATGGGAGAGGGCGACAGTTGGAAGGTCCACTTCAGAGACACTATGGTCGGCGGCCAGCACCTCAACAACCCGCGCATTGTGGAGCTGTTTGCGAAGGAGGCCATTGAGCGTGTTCGCGAGCTCGAGGAGTATGGAGCGGTCTTTGACCGCACTCCAGAAGGACTGATTGCGCAGAGGCCGTTCGGAGGCCACACGAACAGGCGTCTGAACCATGTAGGTGATCGCACCGGCCTCGAGCTTATCCGCACCATGCAGGACAAGGCCGTGGCGATGCGCCCCACGATCTACATGGAGATGACGGTTACGCGCCTCTTGAAGGACGGCAACAGGGTGATCGGCGCGTTCGGCTACAATCGTTCGACGGGCGAACTGGTGGTATGGCGAGCCAAAGCGGTGGTTTTGGCGACGGGCGGCTGGGGACGCATGTACAAGTTTACGAGCAACTCCTGGGAGTCCACCGGCGATGGCGCGGCGATGGCATTCGAGGCCGGCGCCGAGCTGATGGACATGGAGATGGTCCAGTTTCACCCCACCGGGATGCTCTGGCCACCCGGCGTGCGAGGCATCCTTGTGACAGAGGCGGTGCGCGGCGAGGGCGGCATTTTGCGCAACAGCAAGGGCGAGCGCTTCATGTTCAACGACGTCTACATGCCCGAGCACTATAAGGGCAAGTTCGCCGAGACCGAGGAGGAGGCGCATCGCTGGCTGGAGGACAAGGCCAACAATCGGCGTCCGCCCGAGCTGCTTCCTCGAGATGTGGTGGCGCGAGCTCTCTACAAGGAGGTTGTCGCGGGGCGAGGCAGCGAGCATGGCGGGGCCTACCTCGACGTCACGCACCGTGGCGCGGACTACATCAAGCGCAAGCTCCCCAGCATGTACGAGCAGTTTCACGCTCTGGGCGATATCGACATTACGCGGGAGCCGATGGAGGTCTACCCTACGATTCACTATGTGATGGGTGGCATTCGAGTAGAGCCGGACACCTGTGCTAGCACGCTCGACGGCCTCTTTGCGGCAGGCGAGTGCGCTGCGGGGCTTCACGGAGCAAACCGCCTTGGGGGCAACTCACTCACAGATATCTTGGTGTTTGGCAGGCGCGCAGGAATGGGCGCTGCGGAGTATGCTGCGAAGTCCGCGGCTGGAACGGTCGATGATACGCAGGTCCAAGAGGAGGCAAAGCTCCTCATGGACCCATTTACGAGTGCCGGGAGCGAGAACCCATATCAGATATCCCAGGAGCTGCAGGAAGCGATGCAGTCCGGCGCTATGATTGAGAAGACGAAGTCGGGCCTTACGACGTGCCTGGACAAGGTGATGGAGCTGCGAGAGCGTTCCGCGCGAATGCACGTGGAGGGAGACGCCCGATACAACCCAGGGTGGCACACAGCGAGGGACCTTCGATTCACGCTGCGCATCTCCGAAGTGATCTGTCGCTGCGCGCTTCAGCGCGAGGAGAGCCGCGGTGCCCAGTGGCGCTCGGACTTTCCCGAGAAGGACGACGCCTGGGGCAAGAAGAACCTCATCGCTGTGCGCGATGCCGAGGGCGTCAGCATTACCACGCGGCCCGTGCCCGAGATGTCTGCTCAGCTTGCGGCAGAGCTGGAAGGAAGCTAGCCGTGCGAGAAGAGATAACCCTCAATGTCTATCGCGGAAACTCAGAATCGGGCGATGAGAAGTCGTATCCGGTGAAGACGTTTCCCGGAATGGTCGTGCTCGACGCCATCCATCAGATTCAGGCGTCGCAGGACAGCACGCTGGCATGCAGATGGAACTGCAAGGCGGCCAAGTGCGGCTCGTGCAGCGCGGAGATCAACGGCAAGCCGAGGCTGATGTGCAAGAGCCGAATTGAGGACTTCTACGGCGAAGACGGCAAGATTACGGTGCATCCGCTCAAGACGTTTCCGCTCATCAAGGACCTCGTGTGCGATGTCTCCTGGAACTACAAGAAGGCCGAGCAGATTCCGCCGCTCACGATATCGCCGGAGACACCGCGACCGTTAAGGATGCAGCAGATTGACGTTGAGCGCGTTCAGGAGTTTCGCAAGTGCATTGAGTGCTTCCTGTGCCAGGATGTGTGCCATGTGCTGAGGGATCACAACCGCAAGGACAGCTACTTCGGCCCGAGGTTCATGGTGAAGATCGCCGCACTCGAAATGCACCCACTCGACACGCTCGACCGGCGAAAGCAGCTCAAGAATGAGGGTGGCATCGGCTTCTGTAACATCACCAAGTGCTGCGAAGAGCTCTGTCCGGAGCATATTCACATCACCGATAACGCCATTATTCCGCTCAAGGAGCGGGTGGTTGACGACTATTTCGACCCAATCGGCGGTCTGATTCGCAAGGTGCTGGGAGCGAAGCCAAGGCCATAGCCGTCGCAACGCACTGCTTGTGGCTGAGCAGGCACGTCCAGAGTCATGGGCCGTGTTTTGCAGCCTCGATCGGTTGATGCTGGGTGAACCTGGGAACAAATCGATCGTTTATGACGTCTGACCTGTGCAGCGCACGCCGCTGCGTGCGCTAGAACAGGTCCAGTAGATCGGTGGCGTCGTGCCGCCGACAGGAGGATGGACTGTGTTGAAACGACTTCTTGATGTCGCCGTGAGTGCAGCGGCGCTTGTTATTCTGGCGCCGGTTTTCCTCGTCCTTGCGATCCTCATCAAGCTCGATTCTTCTGGCCCTGTGTTCTATCGCAGCTATCGAGCTGGGCGCCGCAACGCACCGTTCCAGATCATCAAGTTCCGGTCGATGGTGGTGAACGCAGACAAGATCGGCGGCG
>VFKD01000081.1 GCA_009885735.1 bacterium | reverse complement strand
TCACCACTGCTGGCAACGTCGCTGCCCGCGTCAAGTTCGGCTCGGCAAGCTGGGTGTATGGGGAGGAGCTGAACCAGACCACCGCGTTCTGGTGGTCGCCGGATAGCAAGAGACTTGCCTACTATGGCTTCGACGAGTCGAAGGTGCCAGATTACTTCCTCGTAACCCGGAGCGTTCCGGTGCAGAGCACGCTCGATGTCGAGGCCTATCCGAAGGCCGGCGCTCCGAACCCGGTGGCTACTCTGCATGTCTATGACCGCGAGAAGGGCACGTCCATGGAACTGGACGTCCGAAGCGGCAAGCCGTTTGCGGATGAAGTCGTGGGCCACTATGTCTACAGCGCGCGATGGTCGCCGGACGGATCGATGCTCCTCTTTTGCCGCATGAACCGCCTCCAAAACGTGATGGAGCTCTGCGCGGCCGACCCCGCGAGCGGCGCCGTGCGAGTAATTTACCGTGACGAGTGGCCGGCAAGCTGGACCGAGATGAACCCGCGCTTGCAGTTCTTGGAGGACGGCAAGCGGTTTTTGGTAGCATCGCCGCGAACCGGCTTCAATAATCTCTACCTCTATGACCTTTCGGGCAAGCTCCATGCCGCGCTGACCAATCACAAGTTCGACGTTGCGGCTGTGGTTCGAGTCGACGAAGCGACCAGAAGGCTCTTCTACACGTCGCGCGGAGGCAAGAACCACATGCTGCAGCAACTCCATCGCGTGAACCTTGACGGCTCCGCCGAGAAGCTGCTCACATCCCGCGAGTTCAATCACTCGGTTCAAATATCGCCGGACGGCAAATGGTTCGTCGACGTGTTCGAGACGCACTACACGCCTCCCGCCGTGCAGGTGCTGGATTCGGAAGGCAAGAGCGTTGCCAAGCTGGGCGAGAGCGACCTGACGAAGTTCAAGGAGCTCGGCCTGCAAAAGACAGAGCTGTTTGAGTACCCCTCGGCGGACGGCTCCACAAAGTGCTACGGAACGCTGCAGAAGCCGAGCAACTTCGAGCCGACGAAGCGCTACCCTTTGCTCGTGATGGTCTACGGCGGCCCGGAGAGCGCGTCAATTCGAGAGCGGTTCACGACGCCCTCTGCCCTCACGGAGCTTGGCTTCCTCGTAGCGGAGTTCGATGGCAGGGGCACGAGCGGGCGTGGCAAGGCGCACATGGATGCAGCCTATCGGAAGCTCGGCATTGTGGAAATCGACGACCAGGCGGCTGGGGTGAAGTTTCTGAGGCAGCGGCCCTATGTGGACGGCGGAAAGGTGGGAATCACGGGCACATCGTATGGCGGCTACAGTTCGGTAATGGCGCTGTTTCGCCACCCGGAGGTCTTCGCCGCTGCCGCCGCGTCATCGTCCGTGACGGACTGGAAGAACTACGATACGATCTACACCGAGCGCTATATGGGGCTGCCAGCCGACAACACCGAGGGCTATGCAGCGGGTTCGGCGATGAAGTATGCAGCGGACATTAAGGGACGGCTCATGCTCTTCTTCGGGACCGCGGACAACAATGTTCACCCGTCAAACACGCTGCAGCTCGTTGCAGCCCTCCAGCGAGCTGGCAAGAGCTTCGACCTGCAGTTGGGACCGGACCAAGGGCACTCTGGGCTCAACATGGATCGAATGCTCGAGTTCTTTGTCGAGAACCTGCTGCCGCCCACCACATCGGGCGGGAACCGCTAGCGTTGGGCACCGGCGTTGTAGAGGTAAGTCGTGCGCTCTTCGAGGAGCATCTGCTTCCGGCGGTGCAGGCGCACCTGCCGGACGTGGCGATGCATGGCGTCTTCGGGCTCTTCGGCTACGGTTCGGAAGCGTATGGCCTCGACGACGATCTGAGTCGCGACCACCACTGGGGCCTGAGAATCGACTGCCTCCTGCCCCAGGATCTGCTGGAATCACTTGGAGATGCCCTTCAGGGAGTCGCGGCTGAAGCGCTGCCCGGTGAGTTTCGCGGTGTCGCGCTGCGAACCGGGCACCACGCGGGCGCTGGGCTCGCCCTCGACGGGCTAGAGGCGTTCTTGGCGCGAACAATCGGGATTCCTCATGCGCCGCAGACCAATGAAGAGTGGCTTGCGCTCCCGGAAGAGGACGTGCTGCACATTACCAATGGAGAGGTGTGGAGCGACCCGGAAGGGCAATTCTCGAGCATTCGGCAGGCCCTCTTGGGTTACTATCCCGAACCCGTGCGCCTTCGGCGCATCGCGCACTGGTGCCGCTACTTCTCGGGAATGGGCGTCTATGCCCTCCACCGGGCGCTGGCTCGCGGTAATACTTATTATGCGAGCATCGCCTTCGGCAAGGCGATACGCTGGGGCGCTCAGCTTGCGTTCCTGGCTGACCGAGTGTACTGTCCGTACGACAAGTGGACGTTTGCCTATCTGGACAAGCTGCCTCGGTTTGCGACGCGCCTGCCGAACCTTCTCAACGCGGCCTCCAGTCTCGCTTGCGGGTGGCCGCGGAAGCAGGAGCTTCTGAACGAGCTCGCCGACATGATCGATGCTGCACTAGTGGAGGACGGTGTCATTCGTCCACACGAGCGCTTCACGGGCTCGCCGACCTCTGGGTATAGGCTCCTGGAGCACGCATACGCGGAGATTATTCAGGGCCTGCCCGCCGAGCTGAAGACGGTTGTCCCTCAGTGGGACCAGGTCTACCTCGAGCAGTTTCACTCAGGGTATGTGGACTCTCTGGAGCTGAATGAGTGGGACCAGATTCTCGGGCTGAGGGGGTGAGCGCGGCAGGGAAGGCGCGTGCCTTGAGAGAACATGATCCTTCACCGACCGACACGGCCATGAAGTGCCGATGTGCATGTCCGCCAATGTATACTAAGTTCAGTTTCCGGATTCGCCTGTCCAAATCGAGTATAAAGCGTAAACACGATGGAGATGATGCCAAGTGCCGATGCAGAAGTCTGAAGAATCCAGGCAATCCGTGAACGGTGCCTCCAGAGTGGTACCGACAAGAGTTGTTCACCCGGAACGGTCAGTGAAGAACGGTGCGGCGCGTCAGCCTGCGCTGCCGTTTGCGGACGTTACCCAGGTTCATCTCTCCGTTATGGATAACCTTGCATTCATGGCGGGTCTGCAATCCGAGAGCATGGACCTCATCCTGACGTCACCTCCATACAACCTTGGAAAGAGCTACGAGCGGCGCCGCCCGCTGTCGAGCTATCTTGCGGATCAGGCGGCGGTTATAGCGGAGTGCGTGCGGCTGCTGAGCCCAACGGGCTCGATCTGTTGGCAGGTTGGGAATCACGTGACTTCGGACGGTGAGGTTGTTCCACTGGATATCGCTCTGTACGATCTATTCAAGCGCCATGGACTACAGTTGCGCAATCGGATCATCTGGCATTTCGAGCACGGACTACATTGCAGTAAGCGATACTCCGGCAGGTATGAGACAATCCTCTGGTTTACGAAGGGACCTTCCTATCAGTTCAATCTCGATCCTGTGCGAGTACCATCGAAATACCCTGGCAAGCGGCACTACAAAGGTCCCAAACGAGGGCTGCTCTCCGGCAATCCTCTTGGCAAGAATCCAGGAGATGTATGGATATTTCCAAACGTGAAGTCTAACCATGTGGAGAAGACGATTCATCCGTGCCAGTTCCCAGTGGAGTTGGTTGAGCGCCTTGTCTTGAGTCTCACCTCTCCCGGAGGCAGCGTTTTCGATCCGTACTGCGGCGTTGGCAGCGCCTTAGTGGGAGCGAGGATGCACGATCGTGCAGCGTATGGCTGCGATGTAGTGCCGGATTATGTTGAGGTCGCATGGGAGCGGCTCCGGGCGCTGGCAAATGGTGCACTCCGGACGCGTCCAATGGACAGGCCCGTCTATGATCCTGCTCTGCCAAACGGCGGGCAGAGGTGAGAATAGTAGAGTATTATTCTCACCTAAATGGATGGGAACACATTCAGGTTCACAAGCATCACCTGTGGACCGAGATCGAGCAGGTGATTAGCTCAATTGATGCGTCCAAGCACCGCGACAAGGAGTCGCAAGAGCAAGGGACGATGGGAAAGCTGCTCTACGCCCCAAAGTCGCTCAACGTCGAGTTCAAACGGCTGCTGAACGCGCATGGATGGAAAGAGCAGCGCACGACCTATTGGATTACCAAGAACCAGAAACTCATTCGCAAGACCCTTACACTCTCTGCGGACGAGCAGAAGCGGATGATCCAAGAGTCCGGTGAAGTTGCTCTGCGCTCATACAACCAAACCGACTTCGAGAAGGATCGAGTAGCAATAGAGGTCCAAATGGGAAAGTACACCTTTGTGGCGTTCGATCTCTTCGTCAAGCACATGGCTTTCTTCGTTCGGGACGTCATTGATGTTGGAATCGAGATAGTGCCGATGAAGGAGATGCAGGCGGAGATGGCCAGCGGTCCAGCACATTACGAGGGATGCCTCTACGATCTGTTGCGCCAAGGACGGAGCACTCCAGCCGTTCCGCTCGTGTTGATCGGCATCGCACCCTAGAAGGCAGGCAACAATGAACGAATACGACACCCTCAAGCTTGACCTCACCCGCAGGTCCTTCTTCGGCAAGACCGCAACCGGCATCGGCGCGCTGGCGCTCGGGTCCATCATCGAGCCCGACCTGCTTGAAGCGCCTGCATCCGCACAAGGCAAGGCTGTCCGCGGGCTCTCGCAGGACGCGGTGCTGAAGGCACTGCAGTATGCGCCCAAGGCGCGCAGGGTCATTCAGCTCTATATGGCTGGCGGCCCCTCGCACCTCGAGACGCTCGACTACAAGCCCAAGCTCGCCGAGATGAGCGGCAAGCCGATGCCCGAGAGCTTCACCAAGGGGCAGCAGATCGCCCAGCTTCAGGGCGCCAAGCTGAGCTGCCTAGCGCCTCAGCACGAGTTCAAGCGGTATGGCAAGTCCGGCCAGATGCTCTCCTCCATCTTCCCAAAGCTTGGCGAGGTGGCGGACGAACTGTGCGTCATTCGGTCGCTCTTCGCCGAGGCGATTAACCACGACCCGGCGCACACCTTCATGAACACCGGCTCGCTCATCAACGGCAGGCCGGCAATGGGCTCGTGGCTCTGGTACGGCCTGGGGAACGAGGCGCGGGACTTGCCTGGTTTTGTGGTCCTCACGTCGCTGGGTAAATTCGGACAGGCTCAGCCGATTGCCGCGCGCCAATGGCATAGCGGCTTCTTGCCAAGCAAGTATCAAGGCGTTGAGTTCCGGTCGAAGGGAGATGCGGTTCTCTATGTAGGCCGTCCGGGCGGCGTGACAAGCAGCCGCCAGCGAGACGTGGTGGACGCCGTGGCGGCGCTCAACAAGATACGTACGCAGACTGTTCCTGACCCGGAGGTCGCGGCCAAGATCAGTCAGTATGAACTTGCCTTCAAGATGCAGACAAGCGTTCCCGGACTGATGGACATTAAGGATGAGCCGGCCTCTGTGCTCGAAATGTACGGCGCCAAGGGCGGTGACGGCACGTTCAATAGCAACTGCCTTCTGGCTCGACGCCTGGCGGAGCGCGGGGTGCGATTTATCCAGCTCTACCATCGCGATTGGGACCATCACGGCGCGCTGAAGCAGCACATTAGCAGTACCGCAGCCGAGGTGGACCAGGGAGCATCGGCGCTCATCAAGGACCTCAAGCAGCGGGGTATGCTCGATGAGACTCTGGTGATGTGGGGCGGAGAGTTTGGCCGGACGCCGATGGCCCAGGGCGACGGGCGGGACCATCACATCAAGGGCTTCTCGTGCTGGCTCGCCGGCGGAGGCATTAAGGGCGGCATCAGCTATGGCGCAACCGATGAGCTAGGCTATGCGGCCATGGAAAATCCTGTGCATGTTAATGACCTTCACGCAACCGTACTGCGACTCTTCGGATTAGAGCACACACGGCTGAACTACCGCTTCCAAGGTCGAGACTTCCGGCTGACAGACGTGGCAGGGAACGCGATCGAGAGCATCCTCGCCTGACTCTTCTAATATTTCACTGATAATCTGCTCAGCACCACAAGTTGGCACGCATAGTGCAATACGACTTATTGATCCCCACTGTCATCGCAGCTAGTTCGGTCTCGGATCGAGTTGGCGCCCGTATTGGCGGTGGGCCGCGTCCTGTGTGATTATTGTAAATGGCGCGAAGGCTACTGCTAGTGGAACAGGCTACCTTGGAACAGTGTGCGCTCAGCCTAGACGCGATGCAGCGTGAGATCGCGGAAGTCAAAGCAAGCGAGGCACGATATCGCGATCTCATTGAGAACGCTAGCGACATCCTGTGGACCACCGACCTGCAGGGCACAATCACCACTGTGAATCGTGCGTTCGAGGACGCAATGGGCTATTCTCGGCAAGATCTCGTGGGTACGAACCTTTCTATCGTGCTTACCGAAG
The DNA here is from genome assembly GCA_009885735.1 of bacterium. Classification (GTDB taxonomy): domain Bacteria; phylum Armatimonadota; class Chthonomonadetes; order Chthonomonadales; family CAJBBX01; genus VFKD01. Next base: position 3,400 of record VFKD01000081.1, on the reverse strand, counting down.
AGAGCGCGGTCCGCGCGACCCGGATGAGGGTGCTCAAGCTCCACGGACATGCTCCGAACACATTCTACACCGTCGACTGCATCGCCCGTGACGGCGAGCCCCGAGTGCTCGAGGTTAATACGAGCCTTATTCTAGTGGATGGCGAGCCCGTGGGAGTTCAGGGCATGGCGCGCGATATCACCGAGCGCAAACGCCTCGAAGAGCAGCTCCTCCAGGCTCAGAAACTCGAAGGCATCGGACGGCTGGCGGGCGGAATAGCGCACGATTTCAACAACCTTCTGACGTCCATTGTGGGCTATGCCAGACTTGCCGGAGACGCATTGGAGCAGGGCCATCCCGCTCACACGGCGCTGCAGCGGGTGCGAGACGCGGCAGACCAGGCTTCGGATCTCACCAATCAGCTTCTCGCATACGCCCGAAAGCAGGCGTCCGCACCAAGGCCGATCGACCTTAATGCCATGATCCTGGCCATGCAGCGGATCCTTCGACCGCTTGTGGGCGAAGACATTACGCTGAACACAGAGCTCGCCGCAACCATCTGGAAGGTGCGGGCAGATGCGATACAGATGGAGCAGCTCCTTGTGAACCTAGTGGTGAATGCGCGCGATGCCATGCCGAATGGCGGCCACCTAGCTATTAGAACCGCAAATGTGGGAGGTGAGGGTACTACGGACCACGGAAGACTCCCTGTGCGGTCAGGCGAGTACGTAATGCTCTCCATAACGGGTACAGGTCCGGCATCGCATAAACAAACTGCGGGCCATCCAACGGTGCCCAACCCAATCTCCAGCGGGCGTGAAGCACCCACCACCCAGGGTCTTGCCACCTGTTACTCGATAGTCAAGCACGCCGGCGGCCACATCTGGATTCGCAGCGCGCAGGAGGCAGGAACCACGATCGAGGTGTGGCTGCCTCGTTTGGTTGCAGGTGACTCGACGGACTTCGAGAACGAATTGGCGGCACTGCCTCGCGGATCCGCCACGGTTCTCCTTGCCGAGGACGAGCCCCTCGTTCGAGAGCTAGCGGCTACCATTCTGCGGGAATTGGGGTATCTAGTTCTGGTCGCCACGGATGGAACGGACGCCCTCCGAGTGGCTGAGGAGTTTCGAGGCGAAATCCATCTTCTGGTGTCGGACGTGGTGATGCCTAGGAGCGGCGGCAAGCAGATAGCACAGCGGCTCCGAGAGAGCAGGCCAGACATGCAAGTTCTGTACGTCTCTGGGTATTCGCCAGACACAATCCACAATCGAGGCTTGTTGGAGGCCGACGAAAGATTTCTGCAGAAGCCCTTCTCCCAGGTTGAGCTGGCGAACATGGTGCGCGAGGCACTCGATGAGAGCATAGGAGCACCTACGCGATAATCGGCTTGATGACGCTGCCATAGACGTCCGTCAGCGTCTCTTCTCGCCCTTGGTGGAAGTAGCTGAGCTCCTCATGGCTAAGCCCCATCAGATGCAGCAAAGTCGCATGGATGTCGTGCAGATGCGCCTTGTTCACAGTCGCGGCAAATCCGAACTCATCTGTCTCGCCGTAGGACGTTCCGCCCTTCACGCCGGCGCCAGCAAACCACATTGTGAACCCGTACGGGTTATGGTTGCGTCCCGGCAGTCCCACCCCCTCGGTGAACGGCATGCGGCCAAACTCTCCGCCCCACAAGATGAGAGTCGACGAGAGCAAACCGCGCCGCTCAAGGTCCGTGAGGAGGGCGGCGATAGGCTGGTCCACCTCGCCTGCGTGGCGGCCATGGTTCTTCTCAACGCTCTCGTGTGCGTCCCAGGTCTCCTCCAGGTGGCCACCGCCCGAATAGAGCTGCACAAACCGCACGCCGCGCTCCACTAGCCTGCGGGCTATGAGGCAGTTGCGGCCAAACTCCGCAGTCTGAGGCGAGTCGACCCCGTAGAGGTCGAGAGTCTCTCTCGATTCCTTGCTTAGATCTACTGCGACCGGCACCTCCGCCTGCATTCGGTAGGCCAACTCGTAGCTCTGTATCCGCGAGGCGAGCTCCTGGGCTCCAGGTCTCGTCGCAAGATGGGCCTGGTTCATCTTCGCCAGCAGGTCGAGCTCCTTGCGCTGCTCGGCCAGACTACTGGGGCCACGCAGGTCGAGAACCGGGTCACCCACTGGACGAAATAGAGTCCCTTGGTAGGTGGACGGCATGAAGCCCGAGGCCCAATTTGGCTGGCCGCTGATAGGTCCTCCGCGCTTGTCCAAGATAACCACGTAGCCCGGAAGATTTTGGTTGACTGTTCCCAAACCGTAGACGGCCCAACTGCCCAGCGACGGTCTGCCGATGAAGGTGCTGCCCGTGTTCATTGCCACGAGCGCTGAACCATGCGCATGGCTGTCTGTATAGCAGGAGCGAACCAGCGCGATCTTGTCGGCGTGCTCCCGCACCTTCGGGAAGTAGTCGCTTATCATCAGGCCACTCTTGCCGCCGGGACGAAACGTCCTGAACGCGGGAGTGAGGAACCCCTTCTTGCGGCCTCCGGAGTTGGTAAACTGGAAGCTGGCCGGCAGCTCCTGTCCGCCGTACTTTGCAAGGGAGGGCTTGTAGTCGAAGGTGTCGACATGGCTCGGTCCGCCGTTCATCATGAGGAAGATAACGCTCTTCACGGGAGACGGAAAGTTAGGTTTCCTGGGTGCGAGCGGTGCGGCAGCCGAGCGGGGTGAGCCCTTCGCGTTGTCCGCCGCGTGCGCCTGCCGAGCGAAGAAGCCGTCTGCACCGAGCATCGCGGTGAGGGCGACGCCGGTAAATCCCGCGCCCATCTCCCACACGAATTCGCGGCGCGTCTGGCCACATGGATAGAGTTGGTTGGATAACTTCATCGTAGTAGATGTGCCTCGCTGCTGACTAGGTTCGAACGGCGTGGACTTGGTGGACAAAGGGACATTTTGGACGACTAGACAATCCGCTCATCCTTGTATGGTAAGGTCTTTGGGGGATTACCCCAAAGGAGACCACTGGCCCGAACAAGCGCGCGCTCATCCTAGAGAAGACAATCTCGTTGCTCAGATCGCGTACGGGCCGGCTGGTGCCCTCTATCTCGAACAGTATCCTGGGACTGCCGTTAGCGGCGAAGATCCCGCATCTATCTGCCACATAACGAATGGAGGGACGCTATCCAATGCCGGCTCGGAATCCTGAATGAGTTGATCAGCGGCGTCAGCCTGATTGTTCTGGTCCATCACTCGTCCTCAGGCCGTCTGTGTGTCAATTATAGCACCGCTGCAGACGTGGCTGCACCGGTGGGCGACGTGCACATTGCGTCGGGCCGAAACCATTCACCTACCACCTCGCGTTCGGCCCAAAGTCTGCCTGGAAGTACTCGCTCACATGCGTGCCGGGAGGCACGAGCGCGTCGATCGCTGCTCTGTCAGCATCGGTCACCGTCACCGCCAG